>JBFJWU010000429.1:0-3221 GCA_041623475.1 bacterium
CCCTCGACGTGCCAGGCCTCGGGGGCGATCACGTCGAACCAGTCGAGGGGACGACGCCAGCCCTTCGCGAAGCCCTTGGCCGTGTAGCGCTTCTCGACGCCGGGGACCCGGGCATAGCCGTTGTGGCTGACGTGGTGGGCCACTGATGCCCAGCGCGTCAAACTGCCCTGGCTGATCAGGAACACCGAAACGGGGTTCGGCGCGATCCAGGCCGTCGCGTGCCCAATCAACGTGCACAACCTGCCGATCCAGGAAATCTTGCGCAAATGACGCAAGTCCTTGCCTGAGCGCCCGACATCAAGTTCGGCCTTTAGTGAACGCAGGTCTTCCTCAAACGCTTTTGTGTCGACCCGGTCCCAAAAGTTCGTGGGCACCGCGACCGTCCGGTTCAGCGGTTCTGGAGTCTTCAACAACGTCAGCTCGATTCGAAGCAGGAAAACGGATCGTCGCTACTGGCCGCGATCACCCATGCTGCATATGTTTCGGCCCCTTGTAACCACGCCGTCCCAGCAGAATCCAGAACGTATAGCTGACGCTGACATCACAGACCAGCGCAATCAGGATTGTAAACGCGCTCAGCGTCCCAAAGTACAGATTGGGATAGAAATTCGACAGAGCCAGAACCAGAAACCCGAACATCAATGACGTCCCGGCGGCAATCGCAGCCCGACCCACCGTGTGCATGGTCTCGTGCGCAGCTTCTTCCAGATTGCCGTTGGAATGCACCAGAGCGACCGGGAAATGGGCAAAAATATGAATCGTATTATTAACCGCCAGGCCAATAGCAACGGCACCGATCATCATCGTCGAGATATTCAACTCGACACCGGTATAGCCCATCAGCCCCAGGACGGCGCCAACCGGAATCAGGTTGGGAATCATGAAGATCAAACTGATTTTCAGTGATCGTACATATATCCCGATCAGCAGCCAGATCACGAATGTCGCCAGAAGCAGCGATTGCCCGGTATTGATCAACATTGCGTCGACGATGCTGACAATCATCGCCGTATTGTCAGCAAATTGATAGGTCGCGCCACTGGGAGCGTTGTCAAAATGAGCTTCAGCACGATCCAGGGTCTTTTCCAGCACACTGGTACTCTGGTCCTCCAGTCGCGCAGAGATCCGGCCGTACTGCTGCTCTACACTCAGGAAATCCTCCAGCCCGGCCCCTCCGCCCGCGATTTCATACAGCAACTGGTATTGGCTGATAATCGCGTCCGACGTAATCGGGAAACCGGACTCAATCGTCACCCCAGCCATGTATTCGTGCATCATCAAAAAGAAATCATGGGTACCAAACGTCCAGTCAACGACTGGATCCTCGCGCATTTCATCCTCGATCTCGGCCATTTCACGGAGGACCTGCGGGTTCTTCATCCCGCCCGGTTCGCCTGTGTCGACCAGGATTTCCAGCGGTGCAACACCGCTCAGGTTGTTCTGGATAAACTGCTGCGCCTTGAAGATCTCGCTGTCTTCACGGAAGTACTTGATAAAGTTTGTTTCAACCTTCAGGAGGGGAATTCCCGGCATGAATGCGCCCGTGAACAACAATCCGGCAAGCAGGACCAGTGATGGTTTCGCCAGGTTCCAGTCAATCGCCTTGTCAAGGAACCTGGTCAGGAACCCTTCGTCGAGATGCTGGGCAACTTCCTTCTGTTCGACGTCGTACTTGACCCGCTTCAACACCAACGGCAACAGGACATTGTTGCTGGCCCACACCGCCAGGGCTCCGAATGCGCTGACCATGCCCGTTTCATATACGGCATTGATGTCAGTGATCATCAATGCCCCAAATCCGATTGCCGTCGTGATCGATGTCAGCAGACAGGCAACGTTTGTATGGACGGACGTCCCATACGCCCGGTCTCGCGGGTCATCAGTCTTCGAGGCCTCGCGCTGAAAAAAACTGAGGATATAGATCGCGTCCTCGACACCGGTCACGAATAACAAAGGCGGAATAATCGTCGTCGCCAGGGTAATCGGAAAGCCCATGAATCCCATAAAACCGACGGTCCAGATGGCGCCGACACCAACGACAAACATTGGAACGACGACCCCAATTATCGAACGGAACGTGATGAACAGGATCCCGAACAGAACCAGGCCAATGACCGGTCCAAAGATCAACAGGTCCTTCAGGATGTATTCGTCGAAATACGTCAGGAAGACCGGAGGACCACCGAGGAAGAACTCGGTTTCGTATTGCTGCCCAACCTCGGCCAGCACGTCCCGCAGGGATCGGGTAATTTCCTGGCGGTAGGTCTGGTTACCTTCCAGATAAACGGTCTTGACCACGATCGACGTCGTTTTTCCGTCTTCAGAAATCAGGGTCTTCCGCAGAAATGGCTCTTCGAGGGCCCGTTCAAGAAACGCGTTCAACAGCGTCCGTTCTTCGGGAATACCGCCGGACAAATCCATCAGCGGCTTGACCACCAACCCCCCGGTGGGATCCACATCAATAACGTTGGTATTGGTCAGGCTGACAACATCGTCAACGTGGGGGACTTCGTTGTAGACACGGTCCGTGATCGTTTCGATCTCTTCGATGGCCTTCGGCGAAAATATGCCGTCCTTATGCTTGAACGCAATTACAGCTATTTCCGAGTTGCCAAATATTTCTGTGAACTTTTTGTAGGACTGGACAATCGGTGAGTCTTTCTGGAACAAAACTTCGACCGAATTGTCGATGCGAAGGTCCTTGATAAAGAACCCGAGAGTCAGCGTAATTACAATACAGATCGACAACCAGAGGCGTTCATAGCCGAACAGGACATCGGCAAAGCGGTGGGCAAGATCTTTACGAGCACTCATTGGCGGCGGCCCTTTCGTAATAGCCGCGGCAATAGCGGGCCCGGCCAACTGGTCTGGTAACGACGTTTGATTGCCGGATGCAATCCGGCTAAGTGCCTATTGTTTCACAATCGAACGGGTCTTGCTATCTGCACGAAGGCTGCCGCCGCTGCTGTTACCGTTGTCCGATCAGCCGTCGTCGTTGGATCGACGGGCGCTTTTAGGTACAAACAAATCGACTGTTTCCTCCCCGGCCTCCGGAACTGAGGACAGGTCGGTATTGATCCGACGACCAAATGCAGAACGATCGCCTTCGATAACCTTGGTGAATTCGATCCCGACCTGATAGCCGCCGTCGCTCAACCGCTGCTTTCGTCGCACTGTCCCCTGGATATCAATTGAATCCTTTTCATCGGCCGAAAACAGTC
>JBFJWU010000430.1:0-3219 GCA_041623475.1 bacterium
CGATGCCGACCTGGATCGCGATCCAATAATAGCGCGGCCCCTGGCGCTGCCACCCGATATGTGGGATCAGGGACCACTGTCGCCTGACGTCGATGGTGCCGTCAAGCCACACAGACTGGACGGTGTCCGCGACAACGAGTCCAGGACCGACCTCATTGGCCTCCTTGCCAATCGCAGCCCCGCCCCCAACTCGCTGATTGTCATCAAAATAGTGATGGAGGCTGGTCGCGTGGGACAAATGAGCGCCCGTATCCAGCATCCAGGCTGCATAAAGGGAATAGCTGAACCGAAAATCACGGATATACCATTCAAGACCAGATCGAAGAACGTGGACATTCAGGTTGGGATACTGCGATCGTATGTAATCCGAAGACAGGACAACATCGCGGGGAAGAATGAGTGACAGGCCGGCAGTTGTCCGCAACAGGGGTTCTATTCGATGGGTCGGACTGCCGTAGATCGCGCCACGCAGCGACAGCCGTTTGTGCGCCATAGCGTTGATTGAACCATCCAAACCAAAGTCGTTTTGCCGGAACCGCCGGTTCCACGACGCGGCCATCTCATAGTTCCAGCGTGACAGCGCCTGGCGATAGCCCGTACGAAGCTGTTGCCACACGGATAATTTCGGCGAAAATGGTGCTGTCGCTCGTGTATCTGCAAACAAGGTCCGCGCTAGATTCCCGTCACGGACGTATTGTCCAAACGTCGCACCTGACGTTGCCGGGACAGCAAACTCTGGATCGTGTGCCAACGCCGGTGTTACAGTCGCAATCAACAGGACCAAGCCGATTCCCGGCAGCGTCAGGCTTGCAAGTTTCATTTGGAAAGTTCCTGTTTGATGTCGCGCACCAGTTGATCGAGGTCAAATGGTTGCCAGTAGACCCTGGTTGCGACGGGCCGGATGTGGTCATTTATTTCCCGGCGCAATTCGCGGGGTCCCAGGACGAGGACCGGAATTCGCACGTCCGAACTCGAAAACTTCCTGACAAGCCCGAGGTTGTCCTCGAACGGTTGGACGATTTGCATGACCAGCAGGCGGGGCCTGACGAGACAGTCCGTGCCGGCCGCGAATTCCGCATCGTGTCCCATTTCCAAAGTAAAGTGCTCCTGGCCGAGGAGCATCTGGAGCAATCTGGCGAGGTTCGGCCGTTCAATGACCGCAAAAATGTCGGGACTGCCAGGTGCCGACGGACGTTCTGCCTGGGCTGGGCTCACTGGAATTGACTGGCCGGCGTATCGGGAAGCGACATAAGTATGTTTGCCAACTGGTCACTGCCATTCTTGTAATAGGATTCAACGACGCCGACATTGTCCCATCCGTCCCATCCAAACCGGCCGTAGCTAACCAAGCCGCCTGTGGTTACGATTTCAACCCTGACACCACGGGTCGTGAGTGACTCTGGCTGGATCGTTTCCGGATCGTCGTGCAGGACCTGGGACGCACTGGGGTCAACGATGTTTAACAACGTCCATGGCAAGTGGATCCGTGTCCCCGACCCCTCGGCCGCGACCGCATCGTGGCTGGTCGGAGTATCGTTCTGGCGTCGCACAATCAGCTTGCCGATCGGATCTATCTCGGCCGGTACGGTGGCACCGGTTGCCAACGTCCGTTGCGGATTCGTCAACCACCGGACTTCAACCCATTCTGCCTGTTGATTGTCTGTCGATTGCCCGGTACTGGATGTGGCAGGGGTACCGTGCCACATCCCAAAACGGTCGTACGTGTCGATTACGCGCAGTTGCGCCGTGTTGTCTGATACGTCGATGCAGAATTCCATGGCAAGATTTGACATCCTGCTATTCGGGTAGCGTTGTTGACCGAGACTGTCGTCATACGTATCCAGCCCGATATAGGTGATCTCGTCCAATGGAACACGGGTCCAAATATTCAATCCGCTGGCCAATGCCTGGATCGTCGCCGTTGATTCGGCTGGTCCGTTGACTGGAACGAGATCCGCTGTCGCAAAGGGTGCCGCCCGAAAGCCGATAATTCCGAAGTTCTGCTCGGGACTGGTCAAATCGTGCCACAGTCGATACCGGTCACGGGGAAATGTCAGGGGATCTGTTATCCAGGTGCGTTTCCACCATTCATCGAGCCAGGCGAAAAAAACGGCGCCGGCCAGGCCCGACTGGGAGATATTGCCGATCATTCTGGAACCGAATGCCATTTGCTCGCGTTCTGTATGTCCACCATGGTGCATGCCGCTGATACTGAAGTGGGCATTGCCCCAACTGGAAGGGACACCGAATTCGGCAATCACCAGGGGGATCCCAATGTAATAGCTTTTCAACTGGGTCAGGTAACCGATGTAGTTGTTCAGACCCAGGTCGTCGTCGAACATCGCGTAATTCGGGTCATCGTTCATGAAGTCCGGATAGTACGGATAAGCGTGGTAGCTGGCAAACCAGCCCGCGGGTGCATTTGCGGATTTGATGTTCAAGAGGTCCATCGTGGCAATATCCTCGCCGCTCGACTCGACCTCGGTCGGATGGACCAGCGGATCCAGGGTCGGCCAGCTGGAAAAGCTGACCGGTCGGTCGACCCCGTATGTTTCCCGTTCATAGCCGACCAGACCGTCAAATCGACTGGTTATCCATGCGGCAAACGGATCCGCGTTCGTAATCTGAAATTGGGCGCCACGGAACGTGCCGGTTAGATCCGACTTATTGATCTGGTCAACCTCGACAGGGTGTACCTCGCGACCAATGACCCAGCCGATAATCCAGTTTGATACCCCTGCCGTGTAGTCACCATATGCGCGGCCAAAGCGCTGGCCGATCGACTTGTTTCCGTGGACTGCATCGACAACTTCGCGAATGGACTCGTCAAAGACATCGCCGGCTGCTGCGAGGCCACCATCTGGCAGTTCTTCGTCCAGCCAGATTCCATGCAGCAGGTAAATGGGTTGGATTGCGGATGTATTGTGATCTGCAAGCGCCCGATAGAAGTGGGGAAAATGAAGTGTATAAACTCGAACCGTGTTGAATCCAAATGCAGCGATCTGATCCAGCCAGGTCCGATAGTCATCGTAATCGGCCGCGAGTTCACCGGGCTGGGTCCCCGGCACCCCAATACCCAGGTTTACCCCTTTGATAAACAATGGCTGAAACCTGCCCTGAGTAAAGACTTCGAGATATTGGCTACCGGCCCGCGCCGGCAGCGCTGCCGGGCGATCAGCGGACTCAGCCATACAGCCGCCAAGCAGAAATAAGATAGCC
>JBFJWU010000431.1:0-3219 GCA_041623475.1 bacterium
CGATGTCGTCGCGGATTTTTGCGTTGACTTCGTCCTCGATCATCCGTTTTTCGTCGGCAGCCAGTTGGGCAAAATGGCTGAAATCAAATCGCAGCCGCTCGGGTTCGACCAGGCTGCCCGCCTGCCGGACGTGTTTGCCCAGGTGCTTGCGCAGTGCCGCCTGCAACAGGTGCGTCGACGTATGATGGGCCGCCGATCCGGCTCGCCACGATGCATCCACCGCCGACGTGACCGGCTGGTCCACCGCCAGGCTGCCCTCGCGAATCTCGACCGTATGGATGAACAGACCGTCCGCCGTTTTGCGTACGTCCGTTACCCGGCCATAGCCGTCCGGGCCCCGGACTTCGCCAACATCGTGGATCTGGCCGCCGCTGGTGGCGTAGAACGGCGTCGTATCCAGTGCCAGCTGCACTGTCTCGCCGGCGGCGGCCTGCGCGATCGCCGCTTGCTCGCCGTCCGGCTGCCGCATCCGGACCACCGTGCCATCGGCAGCCAATTGCCGATAGCCGACAAACGCGGTTGCGCCGACAGCATCGGCATCGGCTGACCATGGTCCGGTGGTGGCAGCCGCGGCCGCGCCCCCGCCGGCACGGGACTGTTCACGTTGTTCCGCCATTGCCGCCTCGTAGCCGGCCATGTCCAGGCCGATTCCGGCCTCGCGGGCCAGCAGGGCGGTCAGGTCGACAGGGAATCCGTACGTGTCGTACAGGCGAAAAATGACCTCGCCCGGGATTTCGCTGCGGTCCTGTTCCCTGGCCGTCGCCAGGGCGTTGTCAAACAGTGTCAGGCCACGGTCCAGTGTCTCGCCAAACCGTTCCTCTTCCAGGGTGACAATCTTGCGCACCGTCTCGGTGTATTCGTCCAGTTCCGGATAGGGCCCCCGCATTTCTGCCACGACCGCATCGCAGACATCGGCCAGGAACGGTGTCTTGCGCCCCGACCGGCGACCGTACCGGATCGCCCGCCGCATGATTCGCCGCAATACGTAACCACGGCCCTCGTTATCCGGCAGGACACCGTCGGCGATCAAAAACGTTGCCGCCCGGGCGTGGTCGGCGATGACCCGCATCGCGGTGTCGACCTGGTCGTCTTCGCCATACGTTGTGTTCAGGACCTCGCCGATCCGGGCCAGAATGCCCGCAAACAAATCGGTGTCATAGTTGCTGGTGACGCCCTGGACCACGGCAGCCAGCCGCTCCAGGCCCATTCCGGTGTCAATACTGGGGCTGGGCAGCGGCGTTTTGGCCCCGTCCGCTGACTGGTCGAACTGCATAAAGACCAGGTTCCAGACCTCCAGGTAGCGGTCGCACTCACAAAACACACCACAATTGTCCGGGTCATCGCAGTTCCACTGATCGCTGGGGCCCTGGTCAAAGTGGATTTCACTGCACGGCCCGCAGGGACCGGTATCGCCCATGGACCAGTAATTGTCCTTTTCGTCGCCGCCGAGGATCCGATCCGCCGGAACGCCGATCTCGTCGGCCCAGATTGCCCGCGCCTCCTCATCCTCGTGGAACACGGTAATCCACAGCTTTGCTGGATCCAGGCCGGCGACATTGGTCAGGAAATCCCAGCCGTAGCGGATCGCTTCGGATTTGAAATAGTCACCAAAACTGAAATTGCCGAGCATCTCGAAAAATGTATGGTGCCGGGCCGTGTAGCCAACATTTTCCAGGTCGTTGTGTTTGCCCCCGGCCCGTACGCATTTCTGCGATGTCGTTGCCCGCGGCACATCCGGCGTTTCCTCGCCCAGGAAGTAGGGCTTGAACTGGTTCATGCCGGCATTGGCAAACAGCAATGTCGGATCGTTCTGGGGTACCAGCGAGCTGCTGCCGACGCGCTGATGGTCAGCGTCCTCAAAATAGTTCAGGAACGCTTCGCGTAATTCATGGTGTGTGCGTGGGGCCATAGGTCCTTTTCCGTAAACGTAACATCTTATATTTTCGCGGCCGTTCGGCCAACGGCACCCGGTTTTGCGGGAATTGCGTCGCCAGACGGCCTGCCGTAATCTGACCCCCATGCGCCGATTGACCCGCCAGCCACGTCGACTGTCGTTACCTATATATATGCACCGGCTCGCCGGGCGAGCCGCAATCGGAATTCTGGCCATTATCTGCTTTGCAGGGGTGCCGGCCCCGGCCGTGGCACTGGATACCCTGCCGGAACTCCGCTTTGGCCGCATTGCGCCAGTGACCGTGACCCTGCCGTCGGCGGTGCAGGTGGGTGCGCAGGCGCTTGGGACATCGCTGGATGACCGGTCCGCATTCAGCGGCCAACTGGCGCTGGCCTATTCGCACAGGATCACCGGTGGCTACGGCATCCAGGTCGGGCTGTTCGGGACCCAGGCCGGCACCGGCAGTCGGTCCCTGACCCGCTTCGGGCACATGCGCCTGGCCAATGGCTGGCAGTCGGGCCGGGTGCACCTGATCGGCGGCGTCGACCTGTGGCTGGACCACGGTGGCCTGGCCAGCTGGCTGGATGCACCGTCCCCGTGGGGCGCATTTTCCTGGACGCGGTCGAACCACGGACTGGGCATATCAGTCGCCTGGGACCGCACCGACCAGTTCGGCCGCACGGACCTGTTGTTCAACTGGGCCGAAGATGCCCGTCCGGGCCTGCGGCCCGCCATCACCTATGCCGGTTCATGGGGTCCCGTGGATGGTGCGCTCACGTTTGTCGCCCGGATTGATGACGGCGAACTGGCCGGCGAAACCCTGGCGCTGGACCTGGCCTGGCCATTCGCCTTTGACGGCGGCGACCTGTCGGCCGGGCTGATGCTGCGCAGCAACCTGGACCACGGCCGCAGCGACTATCCGTTTACCGGCGGACTGGTCCTGCGTGGCGCCTTTGATATCCAGGCCATCGGCGACAATGCCCAGCCGGCCGACGATGCAGGCGCGGACTTTGATCCGTTTGGCGGGTCCGGCTGGTAGCGCTCATATTTCTGTATCCATATCTCTTGGACTGCGTTGGCGCCACCCCTTGATTTTCATTAGTTCCGTGATAGAATCAGAGTTTCGCGTTAACTGCTCCGGGTGGCCAATAAACAACAGGTCTTCCGCAGCCAAAACCCCATCGGGGGAG
The DNA here is from genome assembly GCA_041623475.1 of bacterium. Lineage (GTDB taxonomy): Bacteria > J088 > J088 > J088 > J088 > JBFJWU01. Next base: position 3,085 of record JBFJWU010000431.1, read on the forward strand.
GAAAAGATCCATGCAGTCCAGTTTTATGAAGTTCTTTGCCGTCATTCCGGCATTGTTATTGTTTTCGATCGGTTGTAACGAAAGTACCGTCAGCGACCTGCTGGCGACGACGGACACGACGACGGTCACCGGCAC
>JBFJWU010000432.1:0-3211 GCA_041623475.1 bacterium
CCTGTCTCGGTCATGGTTCCGGCCCACGGCGAAATCCTGCAGGGCGGCGATGTGGCCGCCGAAACAGATCGCCTGGTTGCATCTGCCTGCTGACTAGCTGACGGCGGTGCGGTCCTCGGTCTGGACGAATTCGCCGCGTTCGTAGTCTTCAAGAATGTAGCTGGCGGCACGGAATCCGATCAGCATGCTGGGTGCATTCATTGCTGATACCGGAACAGTGGGCACAACCGATGCATCTGCAATCCGCAGCCCCTGCAGCCCCCTGAAATTCAGACGGGTATCGACAGGGGCCTGGTCGTCCTCACCCATTCGGCACGTGCCGGCGAAATGGAAAGTTGTCATGGTGGCACCGACAATCCACTTGCGAATCTTCTTGTCCACAGGCCACTGGGCCGAGGGTGCCAGGCACCGATTGCCCCAATCCTGCATCGCCACGGATCCGGCAACCTTGCGGGCCAGTTCAAACCCGGCCACCATCGTATCCATGTCCTCGGGATCCGCATAATAGGCGGGGTCAACCGCCGCCGGCTCTGTCGGATCCGCCGACCGCAACCGCACGCGACCCCGGCTTTTGGGTTTGCCGAGAATGACAACGATTCCGTACATCCGGTCGATAAACCAGCGGACCGGCGGCAGTTTCAGCACAAACCGAATTGCCCGCCGAATCAGGTGCCGAAACAGTGGAAACTTCAGGTACAGCCCCTTGGGCATCATCATGGGGGGGAGCATCCGCTCGGCCGCCTGGTAAAAAGAGGCCGGCGCAGACCAGAAAACGTAGCAGGTATCCGCCTGTCCGTCCGGCAGGTTTGAGTCACCGTTTGCTCGATGAAACGCGTACAGTTGGGGCCATTTGGCATCGGCCTTGTTTTTCCCATGAAAAAACAACGCCACATTGGGATGATCGTGCAAATTGTTGCCGACCTCTGGCTGGTCACTGACCACCGGCACACCGACCTGCTCCAGGTGCTGCTGCGGGCCAATACCGGACAGCATCAGGATCTTCGGTGTTTCCAGTGCACCAGCGCACACAATGACTTCGCGGTTGGCGGTCACGATCTGCCGCGTACCCCTTTGCACGTACTCGACTCCGGCGACTTCGCCGTCCTGGACCAGCAGGCGATGGGTCCGGGCGTTGGTTTCGATCGTCAGGCACGGCAGATCCCGGTCCTTGACGAACGCGACATAGGAATTGCGCCGTTCGTTGTCCCGGTAATTCATCCATTCGTAGCCAATAAACCCGCACAGGTCCCCGTCGTTCAGGTCTTCTTTTTCTGTAAACCCGGTTGTCGTCGCGCCCTGGACACAGGCATCCGTAAATCGGGTCGGCTGCCGTCGGTGCACATCCAGTTCGGCTTCCAGTTGCTCGAAATCGTCGACCACATCGTCCCACTGCCAGCCTGTCGGCCACTCGGCATAATCCCGACGATCGCCACGGGTATAGACCATCGCATTGACACCACCGCTGCCGCCGGTACCGCGCCCCGTCCCGGCGTACAGGCGTCGCCGTCCACAATGGGACTGGGGTTCTGTAAACCGATCCCACATGACCCGGTCGTTGGCAAATGCGTATTTGTACCCGTCCGCGGTCAGGGTTTCCGGATTCTGTTCTGCAGGATCCCCGGACTCCAGCAACAGCACCGTCCCGACCCCGGCCGCCGCCAGTCGACCTGCAACAACACAGCCAGCGGAACCGCCGCCGACAATGATGTAGTCAAAACTGGTCCGACCCGACAATGTCAGCGCCCGGTGGCCTTGCGCAATTGCAGGCCAATCAGTCCAAAAAGGTTGCCGATCCGGCCGAGGATACCGCGACGATAAATCATCTGGATCGTCCGCTTGGCGATATCGTAATCATGGGGTGTAACCGGATAAATCCTGATCGGTTTATGGAGCGCAATCCGGTCTTCCAGGACCGCCTTGCGATTGGTACAGGCCCGCAGCCCTTCGGCACCGTTCAGGCGCCCGAACCCTGAGCCCTTGACGCCACCAAATGGCAGGCCCATGGCCATATACGTAAAACCGAAGTCATTGATACAGGTACTGCCGGCCTCCAGCTGGTTGGCGAGTCGCCGGGCGCGATCCTTGTCGGTCGTAAAAACAGTTGACGACAGTCCATAGTCCGCACCATTGGCAATCTGAATAGCCTCTTCCTCGCCTGAAACCCGCCGGATGCACATCACAGGACCAAACGTTTCTTCGCGCGTAATGTCCATGTCGTCCGTCACATCAGCCAGGATGGTTGGCTGGAAATACTGGCCCTGGTCCGTAAGCGTTCGCTTGCCACCCGCCAGGACTCGTGCGCCCTTGCTGACAGCATCGTTGACCAGTCGCTCGACCAGGTCAATCTGGATCGGCGACACAATCGCACCAACGTCGACAGGTTCGCCGCCCAGCGGCGGCCCCTGGCGAAAATTGTTGACATAACCGGCGACAGCCTCGGTAAAACGGTCATATATCCCGTCGAAAACAAGTAATCGTTCGGCGGCCAGGCAGTTCTGGCCACAGTTGATAAAGACGCCGCCCAGCGCAGCGTGGACGGCCTGGTCCAGATCTGCGTCGTCGCAGATGATCATCGGATCCTTGCCACCCAGTTCGAGGATGACCGGTGTAATATTCTCGGCGCTGCCTTCAATAATCCGGCGTCCGTTCGGCATCGACCCGGTAAAAACGATCAGTTCGACACCGGACCGGACCAGGGCCGCCCCTGTTTCACCGTACCCGTTAACGATCTGGACCAGGTCCGACGGATACCCGATCGACTCAAGCGCTTCCTGAAAGATTCGCAGGAACCTCGCCGACGACCAGGCGACGGCCTCGGACACCTTGACAACCACCCCGTTACCAGCCATCAAGGCCGGAATGGTGGGGCCCATGATGTTCTGCAGCGGATAATTCCAGGGACAGATGACCCCGATCACTCCCAGGGGATGGTACTCGATCATCGCCCGTTTGTGGGGAAACAACGGCGTCCAGACATTTTCGGTTTTGAGGTACTTCTCGCCATTGCGAATCGTCCAGCGCAGCTTTTCGCAGACCGGCCAGATTTCGCCAGCGATGGCATTTTCCATTGTCTTGCCGGAATCCTGGACAACGACCCGGCACAGTTCATCCGAATGAGCCAGCAGATGGTCCATGATGTGTTGCAACAGGCGACGCCGTTCATCCCACGAACTGTGCCGCCATTGCTTCTGGGCCTCGCGCGCACGGGCGA
>JBFJWU010000433.1:0-3201 GCA_041623475.1 bacterium
AGCATCCGCAGCGACCGGCGTGTCAGGTTCAATCGAGACCCTCCGCGCCAAACTGGACGGTGCCTTGATCCAACGCGCAGCCGAATTTCCTGCCCGCGGCGACGGCTACCACCAGAGTCAACAATTGACGGACGAACTTTTCGCAGTCCTTAAGGGGAATCTGTCGTCTGTGAGTCCGTTGGAAACATCAGAAACAGGAACTGCCCGCGTCACGCCAGCGTCGCCTGTTTTTATTTGTGGCCCGATGAAATCGGGCACCACATTGCTCTTGAGTCTTCTGGACAATCATCCGAACCTTCTCGCGATGCCTGGCGACTCGCACTATGCGGATCGGTGGTGGAACGACTCCGCCGAGCCTCGTGAACCGTTATTGCGGGAATGGTTTGGCAGGATGATTAATCCGACCGGTCAGGATCCGTTCTGGTTCCTGGGCGGCGAGCTGGCAAACTACGAACGGTTTCTCAAATACCTTGCGGATCTGTTGGCCAACCGCCAGGCAAGCTCTTTCCTGTGCGCTGCTGCCGCGGTCCAGCAGGTATCGGGGACCGCAGATCGCAGGCTGGTCGAAAAGACACCGGGAAACGAAATGCATGTCGACAGGATCCTTGTACGACATCCGGATGCCAGGTTTTTGCAAGTCGTACGTGATCCTGTTGCCAACCTGGCATCCCTGGCCCGCCTGAGCCGGGTCCGTTCGCAGGAACGCAACGAGCAAATTGATATTTTGGGGCAGGCAATCAACGTCCGCCGGCAACTGCGCCAGGCTCGTCACAATATTCGCAAGCACACGGACAGGGTGCTCGTCGTCCGGTTTGAAGAACTGACATCAAACCCCCAACAAACGATGGCCGAGGTCGCGACGTTTCTGGGTATTGACTTTGCGGACTCGTTGCTGGTCCCGTCACAGGCAGGCGTGCCAACTCGCGCCAACTCGATGACGCCATCTCGCCGCCAATCCAAAGGCCGGATTCTTGATCATGGCACCGACCGGGTTTCGACAGATGTATTCACAGGCCAGGAGGTCCAGGATATCGCCGCAGTGCTGGGACGTGAGGTCAGCAGATGGGGATACTCGCTTGATGGGCTGTCGCTCCCGGCACCTGTGGCCCTGCTGGCGAAGCATCCGTTTCGCTACGTGATCAAACCCCGGCTTGTCGCCCTGCGCGATCGATTCCTTTCGACCCGGAAGATCCGATGAAAGTTCGGATCCACTACCAGATCACCGAAGGCCCCTGGGGTGGCGGCAATTCGTTTCTAAAAGCATTTCGAAATCTGATGCAGGACGACCCGTCATATGGGGTGCAGATAGCCGACGCATCAGACAATGACTACGACATCCTGTTTGTCAACGGAGGGCATAGCGCCCCGGGGACCTATGTCAATCCGAAAGAAATCAAGCGAATCCAGAAAGGCTCACGACTTTTCGGCCGTCCGCCCAGGAAAGTCATCTACCGCCTGGATGGTGCCAGGTTTCGTTACAACCGGACGCGGTCAAAAATGGATGACCTGCAATACAACGTTTTGCGTATCGCCGACTACACCATTTTCCAAAGCGACGACTGCGTCGATTCCTTTCGGGCGATGGGTTACGACGGTGACCAGTACGCAGTCATCCACAATGGCGTGGACCAGGGCATCTTTCATCGTGACGGCAGGCATCCGTGGAATCCCGATAAACCGCTGAGGGTGTTTTCCTCGAACTGGTCGGCCAGCAAACATAAGGGCTATGACGCGATTGCGCTGTTTTCCCGCCTGCCCGGTGTGCAGTCATCATTTGTTGGCAACTGGAATCAGGAAACCGATCCCGGACACGTATCGATCCAGGGACCGGTTACCCAGTCCGAGTTGGCAGATATTTATCGCCAACACGACGTCTTCCTGCACGCTGCTGAATATGACCCGTGCCCTAATGTTTTGTTGGAAGCCATGTCTACCGGAATGCCGGTTTTTTACCACGATACCGGCGGCAGTCCGGACATCGCCGGTTCCTATGGGATCAGATTGCCTGACAAGCCCGATGCAGATGGATTGGCGACTTCGCTGGACCAGATGAAGGCCCAATACCGGACATTGTATGACCGTGTCGAACGGGACCATGAAAACTTCGGGATTCGACGTGCTGCCGCAGCCTATGTGGATGTGTTCCGAAAGGTTCTTGCCGATGGCGACTGAGTGGGTTGCCAACGTCCGTCCCGGGTTGGAACGGTTCCTTGGCGAAATGATCGACGAGGATTTTGGATATGTTCGCTATTCCTGGTCAGGCGACCTGTATAACCGGTCCGATAACTGGGGGCTTGGCAACGCGGTTTTTGCCGCCAAAATTGCGACGATTTCCGGTATCGCGTCGCAATACTCTGACACCCAAAAACAAGCCCTCGCCGACGTGATCAAACATTTCCGCGCAGAAGACGGCTACATCAGTGACCCGCTGGTGACCCGGAACAACTGGAAACGAAACCTCAAGCGCCTGGTCCGGCCCGGCGAAGCGGCCCGCCAGGACCAGGCCGCGGAACAGACACGCCGGGCCGAGACACGTCAATCTATGGCTGCACTGTGCCTGTTGCAGGGCAGTCTGGACCAGCCCTTTGTCCACATTCCCGATTCGACTTCTGCGATCGACGATTTCATCGACAGTTTTGACTGGCAGTTTCCCTGGAACGCCGCCAGCCACGTCAGCCATTTACTGTTTTTTCTCAAACAAAATGCCACAATGGCCGGTTACGGCGTCGATAAAGCCGACGAACTGATCCAACATGCAGTTAGCCGGGTTCACGCCCTGCAGTCACCGCAGGATGGCACCTGGTACCGGGGCACTAATGTTCCGATGAAGCAGAAAATCAACGGCGCGATGAAGGTGTTGACCGGACTCCACGCCGCCGGCATCACAGAGATTCCCAACGTCAGGGCGATGATGGACACGGCCCTGGCCGGGACAAACGACCAGGAGGCCTGCGGCAATTTCAACATTGCCTACGTCCTGTACTCTGGATTCCTCGTCGACCCCGATTACCGACGCGACGAGGTCCGCAAGTTCCTGTTGGACAGGGTCGGGATCTACGAACGATTCTGGTTCCCCGAGATCGGCGGATTTTCCTTTCACGATGGGCGGGCGGGCGATTACTACTATGGACAGCGCCTGTCCCACAGCAAGCCTGAACCGGATATCCATGGCACCATCATGTTTACTTGGGGATTATCAAT
>JBFJWU010000434.1:0-3189 GCA_041623475.1 bacterium
CTCAGTTGGTAGAGCAGGCGTCTCATACGCGCCGGGTCCGGTGTTCAAATCACCGCGCCGCCACATTCTCTATCTTGTTGGAAAAACTGTTCGCAGCATCCGGGCGGCCATTATGACCGGCAGGGCCCGAATTGCAGACCTGGTCGCCCAGCCACCGTTCGACGGCGACCTCCTCGTGGCGGTCAGTGGTGGCGGAGACTCCGTCGCACTTCTGACGATTCTTGCCGACCGGGCAGCAGAATGGGGCCGTCGGCTTGTCGTCGGTCATGTTGATCATGCCGTGCGCCCTGGTTCCGAAGCAGACGCCGATTTTGTCGGTCTACTGGCCGACAAGCTGGGTTTTGAGTATTGCGTCGAACGTCTGGTCTGGGCGGAACTTGATCGGATTTCCGCTGACACGCTTCGGGTTCGGCGCCGCGATGTGTTGTTACGTATGGCCGAGGACTGCGAATGCGGCGGGATTGCGCTGGCGCACACTGCCGATGACCAGCGAGAAACACGGTGGATTGCACTGGCTCGCGGCGCCGGTTTGCGCGGGCTTTCAGGAATGTGGCCGTGGCGTGCCCCCTGGTGGCGACCGTTGCTGGGGACGACCAGGGCCCAGTTACGGCAGTTGCTTGAGTCAACGGGACAGACCTGGCGTCAGGATCCTGGCAATACCGATCTTCGCCATTTACGGTCGCGGATTCGCCACGTAGTGTTGCCGGCAATCGGTCGTCCGCTGACACAGTCAGATTCAATCCGGGTTTCGATGCTGCAGGACGAAGACCGGTTTCTTGATTCCCTCGCGTTCGACGCACTGGACAAGACAAGGACCTTTGGCAATTGTCTGTCTGTGACCCGATTCAGGACCGAAAGCCCGGTCATCCAGCGGCGGATTTTGCGCCATTGGCTGGAGCGCCAATGTTCATCGGAACGTCTGGAGAATTTGCGTCTTGTCGCGATGACGGATTCATCAGACATCCGGATTGTCCAGGTTGGACAAGGAACACAGGTCTGGATCGGTGCCAACGACATGATTATTGTCCCCGACGCGCTGCTGGACCCGGGCTGGCGTCCGGGGATTGAATCGACGATTGACTGGTGTGGGTTGGGGCGTCTGTCGGGCCAATGGCCGTCGGAGGTCGTTGTCAAGCCGGCAAGGTCGTTCGGAATTCTTGATACCAGTAAGTGTCAAATGTCGGCTGTGCTTCGAAATGCCTTGCCGGCAGTTGAATTTCCGGATGGTCGCTGTAATTTACTGTTCAGCGAATTTGCTGGTGCGTGCACCGTTGCTATTCCAGACGGCGGGAAAATTTCCTGGCAGCCCGCCGAGTGAATTCCCCCGGACCGGACACGAATCCCGCCAGCCGGATCCCCGGCGGGGCTGCGTGTGGCAACCCAGCGTCCCAGCGGCTAACATATGCAGTGCCCGAGTGTGGCAAAATTGCGAAAAAACAGAGCCGTAGCAAGGTTTTCTGTTGCCGCATGGCGTCATAATCGAGGGCAGGATACGGGTGGGTACTGCGGCAACAATTTCAGTCAGGGGAATGGCTGGTTGCCCCAAAATACGCGTTGACCGGAAATCGGGGCCAGTGCATTGGTTTAGACGCGTGTGTGACGGGACATTGTGAACGAACAAGAACTGCAAATCGGCGACCGCGTTTCAGAGCGTTACGAAGTCCAGGAGATTCTGGGGTCCGGAACGCTTGGTACTGCCTACAAGGTCCATGACCACGCCCGGAATCGCAGTGGCGTACTCAAGCTTTTGCCGGATCCATTTCGCAAGCGCGCGAACCTGGCCAAGGCGTTTATCAAACATTTCAAGACCCGCCAGTCGAGGGATCATGACGGGTTCGCCAAGGTTCTTGACGTTGGTGTTGACGACGGCGTACCCTTTGCAGTTGTCGAGTTCCTTGAAGGACTGTCCCTCAGGCAATTGATTACGGCCAGGTCCGATGCTGGACAGGCGCAATTCAGTTTCGAAGAGGTCGAATCGATTGCCGAGGAGATCGGGCAAACCCTGGTTTTTCTGCATCAGAACGGTTTCCACGGGGCCCTGAAGCCAGAGAACGTATTTCTTTTGCCAGACCGAATCAAACTGGCGGATGAAGGAATGATGGAAATCCTTCCGCCAGAAGTTTTTGCCCGCGTCCAGGTGCGCAAACCTGAAGCGGCTCCGTTTCTTGCCCCCGAAGTATTGAGCGACCCCAAAAACGTGTCGCGTGAAGTCGATATTTTCGGTGTTGCCGCGATTGCCTATTTGTTACTGTCGGGTGAGCCTCCGGCAGTTCCACCGACGGCTTTGGAATCAGTGCGGGACGACCTGCCGGAAGGCGTCGATTCAGTGCTGATGAGGGCGTTGTCCGACCGTCCCAAAAAACGATATCCGTCGATCAACACGTTCTTGCTGGATCTGGCCCGGGTTGGCGGCGACCAGCGCAAGATCGATGTCCTGGTGCAGGTTGTCGAAGCGGAAGCTGCCGAAGAAGCTCGAATCGCCAGCGCGACATCGCGCGAGTCAGACATGGAAGAAATTTCGGGAGCGGAACTTGAGGCATCCGATGGGGAAGCCGACAAGGGCAAGGTCAAAGAACCCGCGGCGGTGGACACAAATAAAACGGCGCCGGAACCGGACAGAAAAGAGGATGTTTCCCACCTGTTTGATGACGAGGACGTTCCTGCGCCCGGGACCATGGATGCGGTTGAACCCGGCTCGCCCGTTCATATGGATGACGACTCCGTCGGCGACAGTACCGATTTGTTGTCGCCTGTGCCCGCAATTTCGACCAGCGGAGACGGTTCGGGGCTGGGAAAGATCGCCCTGGTTGCCGTACTGCTGCTGGTTGTCGGGGGCGGAATTGGCGCGTGGCAAGCCGGACTGTTTGGTGGAGCCCCAAAAGACGAACCAGAAACCAGCAAGTCAACGGATGCCGATTTGTCGGCCGCAGCCCGCCGTGCCATTGACGCAACGTCCGCATTACGCGACCGGATCAAGAATGAATGGCCGGATTCCGCGGGGGAACCGGAGTTCCAGCAGGCTGAGGGGCTGTTGACCGGTGCCGCGTCATCGATCGAGAAAGGCAATGTCGAAGTCGCCATCGAGTTGTCCGAGAAAGCCCGCGATATGTATACGACCCTGACTGAACGTTTGCAGCAACAAAACGAAGACGCCGCCCGGGCGGCAGCAGAAGCCGAAGCCGAGGCCGA
>JBFJWU010000435.1:0-3187 GCA_041623475.1 bacterium
GTGACAGTGCGGCAGATCCTGGCGACATGACGACCTGGCGCTGGGATCGCATGCTGTACCTGCGTTCCCGTCATGAACTTGCCGAAATCGAACCGTCATTTGAACAGTACACGGAGTGGCGGGGAACCGGGGGTAATTTCGATACACCCAACGTCGGGTCGTTCACAGTCATCGAGGATGGTGTCCTGAAAGACCGTTACAGGCTGGGAAATGCGCCGTCTAATCGGTATCTTTGGGAACTGCACCCGGACGGAATTCGTGCGAAGTTCATGATTCCAACGGGTCAGTCCGAGATTCCGACCGATCCGCATTATCTGGACCTGGTCGATGACTACGTCAACCACGTGTATCGCGACTTTTTCTATTCCGACCAGGAAATCGAAGCTCACGTCGAACGCCGGATGACGTTGCCAGCCGCCCAATAATAGATCTGGACCAGATCCGCCCGACCGCGAACCTGACATATGACCCTGTTTCGATTTGCCCCATCCCTGGCCTGGACCTGTTTCATCCTTGTGATGGCCACCGAGTCATTCGGGGCGGAGTCAACCGCATCTTTGCTGGAATTACTGCTGGGGAAGGTGGGAGTAAGTTGGTCACCAGACTGGATCGAAGCAGGCAATTTCGCAATTCGAAAATTCGCCCATTTGCTGGAATACGGAATACTGGCGGCATCCGTCATGATTCCCCTGCGGCCATCGGCGACAACTGCCGAACGTGCCATCCCGGCACTCGTCTATTGCATTATCGTCGCCGCGATTGACGAAACGATTCAGTCACACGTCCCCAGCCGGACAGGGTCCGCAGCGGACGTCGTCCTGGACCTGTCCGGCGCGCTCGCGGCTATAGGAATCCTGTTGCTTCAACAGAACCGTATCGGCAAACGAGCCGGGGTTCGGATAAATAGACTGGGCAGATAGTCGACGGCGTCATCGACCAGGGAAAATTCGCGCTCACGGTCAAGCAATGCCGACAGCGAAATCCTGGCCTCCAGCCTTGCCAGGGGGGCTCCGATACAGTGGTGGATGCCGTAACCGAATGCGACGTGCGACTTTGCATTCGGCCTGGCAAGGTCCAGTTCGCCAGGGCGATCAAACTGTGACGGATCACGGTTCGCAGCCCCCCAGACCAGCATTAATCGGGTCCCTTTTTCCAATTCCACGTCACCCAGCGTGGTATCGCGCGTGGTCACTCGAAAATGCCCCTGGAATGGGCTTTCCAGTCGCAACACCTCCTCGATAAACGGATCCAGAAGGTCGCGGTCGTGCCGAATGCGTTGTTGCAGTTCGGGATCCCGCGCCAACACCAGCCCCGCGCTTCCAATCAGGCTTGCCGTCGATTCATTACCGGCGACAACAAGCTGCAGAATAATGCTCATAGCCTCATCTGCCGTCAGTCCACCTGGTTGCTGTGTCCCTGCGACAATCTGTCCGATCAGATTGTCGCCCGGCTCTTCTACGGCCTGGTTGAACTGTTCCTGGATGTACAGGAAAAACGCCAGACTCTGCTGCATATGAGTCGCCATGCTTTCGGGCGTATTGACACCCGAAAGAAGTGCCACTGAATGATCGGACCACGTCTTGACCCGGTCCCGGTCGTCGGCTGGTAACCCCAATACCTCGAGAATCACGGACGTCGGCAATTTGAAAGCAAAATCGACCATCCAATCGGGATCCTGCCCGAACTGTCCAATCAGGCTGTCTGCAAGTTCCCTGATTCGCTCGGACAGGTTCCTGACTGGCCTGAATGCGAATGCGCCGTTGGTTAATTTGCGCTGCCGGGTATGTGCTGGTGGATCCTGGATCGCCAGCACATCTACGGGACCGAAGTCCAATTCCGGCTTTTGCAGTAACTCGGTACTGCCCTGGGTGGTCGCCATTACGATCGCCACCAGATTGGAAGAATACGTATCTGTATCCATGGCGATGTCACGAATCAGGTCATATTCGGTGACAACGAAATAATCCGAACCCGGCATTCTTGTTACCGGTCCGGATTGTCGCAGGCGATCATACAACTCGTTTGGATTTCCAAGGTCTCGATCACTGATTGCGGGTTCCAGTGTCTGGTGATTCATTTGCCCTCCCATCAGAACTTAGTATACTTTGTACACTATAATAATAGATGCGGCAACAGTGTGGCTGGGGCGCGCCACAGGCATTAAGGAAGAACACATCTTGGCAAACAGATCAATGCAACGAACCCCGAGGGGCAGCCTGAACCGGGACCGCGTCCTGGCTGCCGCGCTGAACGTCGCCGACTCCGAGGGCCTGAACGAGTTGACAATTCGCAAAGTCGCCCAACGCCTGGATGCCAGCCCGATGGCCATTTATCGCCATGTCGCAGACAAGCAGGACATGATTTCGGGGCTGATGGATGTCGTTATCGGGGAATTCATTGATCTGGATTCAGGCCCCCGGGAACTCGATCGCTGGCTGCACTACATATTTGGCCAAATGCGTACGGCCCTGGTGGCCCACCCCGGCGTAATGCCGCTGATTGGCACGGCTGCCAGCTCTGGACCAAATTCGCTGTTGGTTGTAAATGAAGTCATCGGGCGATTATTGGCCGCCGGCATCAAACCGGACCGCGCCGCTCACGCGTTTTATTCGCTGATCAGCTTCACGATTGGAATCGTCGCAATCGAATGCGGAAGCCAGGCGATTGCTCTGGATCAAGCTGACCGAACCGAGGCAGAGACAACACGTCGACGGCTGTCAACGGCCAACCGGGACACCCTGCCCCACATCACCACGACTGCCGAACATCTGGCAAGATTTGATGTCGATCATATTTTCCGCGAGGGCCTCGCCACTTTGATCAGCGATACGATTTGAACCGCAGCGCCAGCGGCAATTGACCAATTAGTGCCTGAATTTCCATAACCCGTTGCCATTATGGCGGAAATCCTTGATTTTCGGCCGAAAATCTCCTATCCTGAAATTAGTAGAACTGCCCCGGGATCTGTCGCAAGATGCTTACCCGCGGGCAACGATGACAGGACCCGTCCGATGAAAAATCAGCATCACGTACAATCTCGTCGGGAATTCCCAATAGGAATGATTGGCTTCTTGCTGGTATCCGCAGTTTCAGTGGCTTGTTCTGACGCAATTCCAGGTCCGGCGGTGAACCTGCTTTCCAATACAACCGACCCGACACATTCCGGTTCGCCGATCACGCCACCAAC
>JBFJWU010000436.1:0-3187 GCA_041623475.1 bacterium
CAGCTGACGATTATCTGGGTGGGAAACTGGACTTTGGCCAGTTGTCGACATACCTCTACCCGGGCGCAGTTGAGTACAACGGCGGCCATCTGGATCCGATACTGACAAACGAAAACTCGGCCTGCAGCGACGACGAAGCAAACTTTTGCCAGGCCCAGGTGCACTATGACCCCGAACCGTTGATTTCAAATTCGGCGTTCGACCAACCGATCGAGGTCGAGTACAAACCAGTCGAGCCACGGTCATTTTTTGAGTCAAGTCATAGCGACGACTTTGGTTCGGGATTTTTTCGCAAACACGAGACTTATCTGGCCACGCCCGGCTCTCGACCACAATTATTCGCCAATTTCGAGGACGCTGGATGCTGGGAATATCGAATCGAGTCGGTATTCGAGAACCGAGTCCCACAGAACGGGTTCCCCGGCCGGCCGGGTCTAGAGTACGGCGAACAGACCTATGATGGATACAACACACAGTCTGGAAACACACTTAGAGTAAGCGGATGTGCGATGTCTACGGTGTGCATGATTTGGAATTTTGGCAAGGGCGTGACGCTGGACGATCCTGGAGCGTGCAATACAAGCAAAATGAATGCTGCGCTGAACGCTATCCCCAATGGCTTTGTGGGATATTTTAATCTGCCCAAGAATCCAGAGGATCCGGAAAGAATGACTGGTAACCGAGGGATAAACTGGGAAATGGGCTGCCAATGGAACGGTTCCGACGACTATTATTGTATAGATAAGAAACACACCTTGAGTCATCCGAATCTAACCGTGAATGAAAAAAAGGAAATCTTGAGTAGTTGGATCGTCTCCAATCAAGTCCCTTACATTGTCCGTATTTCCAAGACCACGCCATCGGGCACCGATCTCCATTTCGTTGTTGCAGCTGGCACCGATTGTACCGGTAGGATTTTCATCGTTGATACAACCACCCGTCGAATTCCAGGCACAAACACTAGGGTGCTATACGATGAACTAGACGACTATTTGGACATTGGTTGGAATTTTGATTACGTAAGGAATATTGAGATATGGCCGAATTAGTCAACTTGGCGCTTGCCACAGTAGCGAACGGTATTGTCGGGGCCGCGAGAAACAAGGAGAAATATCTATTAAGTCTCCTCCTAATTTCAATCATCGAAATCAGCCCAGTCGCGTCTCCAAATCTATTTGCCAGCGATTCATCTCGTTTTACGTTTTATTTTTCTGGCGCGACAAACCGCGGCCAGGATACCTGCCACATTGGCATCATCGCACCTGACGGGACGAGCTTTGGGCCAGTTTTTGTCAACGATCCGCCTGACTTCGGCCACGGACAATTAGGCGGTCAAGCAACCTGGGACCTGAATGAGATCGGCACAGCAAACACTGACAACTCGGCTGCAGAAACCAACATTTCTGTACTGTCTGTCCTACAACCCCTACCTGGCGAGTATATTTTAGAGGTCCGTTCAACCAATTCTGGCATTTGTTGGATACAGTTCGACTCTCGAGACAGTAGTTATTCTAGCTATGCATTCGCCGAAATTTTTCAGGGGTACCTGGCACGTGGCGAAAAACGTACTTTAGGCATCACATTTACCCCGAACGTTCCCGATTCCTTCGAGTTTGCTATGCAAACCGCAATCCAAATCAAACCCGACGGCAGCACATCCCCCGACCCCGAACCCGTCAATCCAAAGTCCAAAGGCAAGACCCCGGTTGCAATCCTGGCGGACGGGTCCTTTGATCCGGTCGCCCAACTGGATCCATCGTCGATCACATTTGGCATTACCGGCGACGAAACCAGCCGGTCCCATTGCAATGAGGATGGAGAGGACGTGGATGGCGACGGCGACCTGGACCTGGCCTGCCACTTCCATACCAACCAACTGGGCGTCAAGGCAGGCGATACCGAACTGGTCCTCAAGGGCGCCTATGCGGACAACAAGCCACCCTTCCGCATCGTGGGGCGGGCACAGATCAAGACAGTACCGGAATAATACTGCCCCGCGACAAGCCGGGCCCCGCTAGAATCTAGACATACGATCCAACAGTTCCAATCCGGGGTACCCAATGTCCACCATCACCATTGAACGCGATAACCACGTCCTGCTGATCGGGGTCAATCGGCCTGAACAGTACAACCTGTGGAACCTGGATGTGATTCAGGATGTGTCGCGAGCGTATCGGCAATTGGCGGATGACGATGACCTGCGCTGTGGCGTGGTGTTTGGCCACGGGCCCCGCTTTACCGCCGGGCTGGACCTGGCATCGGTGGCCCCGCTGGTCGCCACCGGCGACGTGTCGGCGATAATCCCTGATGATGGTTGTGATCCGTGGGATGTATTTGCCGAACCCTGCCCCAAGCCTGTTGTGGTCGCCGTCCACGGCACCTGCAATACGCTGGGGATCGAGCTGCTGCTGGCAAGCCAGGCCGGTGTCGCCGCCGCCGACGCGAAATTCGCGCAGCTGGAGGTCTCGCGCGGGATTTTCCCGCTGGGTGGCGCCACATTTCGCCTGCCCATGCGCCTGGGGCAAACGGGAATGCGGTATTTGCTGACCGCAGAGCGGTTTACTGCTGACGATGCCCTGCGGCTGGGCCTGGTGACCGAGGTTACGGAGAACGGTAAGCACCTGGATCGCGCCCTGGAAATCGCCCAGGCCATCAGCAACAATGCGCCGCTGGCGGTCCAGGCCAGCCTGGCATCGTCGCGCGCTGCCGAACGAGCGGCCCGCGACGCGGCAATCCAGACCCTGTTCGACTGGAACCCCCGGGTCGCCGGCAGCGCCGACGCGGCCGAAGGCATCCAGTCCATGCTGGAAAACCGCCCCCCGAAGTTCAGCGGCACCTAGCCCGCCCTGTCGCGATTTCGTGACAAATTGCGGATAATGACAGGCATGTTACTGCGGTACATCGTCGTACCCGATCGTCGGAAAGTGAACCAATTCGTTGCCTGAACAGGGCCTGACTGCATTTCTGGACAACCCCTGGCTGCTAAAGGGTGTCAAGTCAGTTGTTGCAGTCATCGGGACCTGGCTGGCGATTGCCGTTGTCTCGCGGGCGCTGGTGGGCCGGATATCCGACAACGAGTCCCGGTACCGGGTTCGCAAATTCGTCAGCGCCACCGGATACCTGGTCCTGGCGGTCATCCTGATGTCCATCTTTGCAACTGATCTGGGGGGCCTGAAAGTCGCCCTGG
>JBFJWU010000437.1:0-3176 GCA_041623475.1 bacterium
CAGCGCGTCCAGCCGTGCCAGTGCCTGTTCCGCTTCGGCAATGATTTCGCGAACAACATCACCGGCCGGCTGTACCGTTCGAACCAGGCCGGCACCCGAGCCAGCAACATAGTTACCTGTGCGACCGTCCGGATCCTCGGGAATACGCGCCATGCCCATGCCCTGGACAGGCATGTAGTCCATCGGGCGTTTGCCGGGTTCGTCCAAGGCGTCGAGCTCCGTAAAAAACTCGTTGCGAATCATGCGTGTCGGCGACGACTGTCGGCAGGCGATTGCTGTGGCATTGTCTGTGGCCTGGACAAGCACATTTTTCCAATTGTCGTGGACGGGGGTTTCGTCGCAGGCGATGAACCGGGTCCCGAACTGGGCCGCCTGGGCGCCAAGCGCCAGCACGGCCATCAACCCTCGTCCATCGGCCAATCCGCCAGCGCCGGCCACGGGAATATCGACCTTGTCAACGACCTGGGGAATCAGTGACACGACCGGAATCTCCTCGCGACTGACCTTGCCGCCCGATTCAACACCTTCGACAACCAGTGCATCGACGCCGGCATCAGCCGCTTTCAGCGCAGTATGAACCGACGACACAACGTGGACCACCGTAACGCCGGCATCGTGCAGTTGCTCGGTATACTTGTTCGGGCTGCCGGCAGATGTGGTCGCAATTTTGACCCCCATCTCGATCAGGATGTCAATCAGCTGGGGAACCATCGGGTGGAAGATCGGCAGATTCACCGAAAACGGCTTGTCGGTTAATGACTGGATTTTTTCAATCTCGTGGCGCGTACCGGCTTCGCCAAAGGTTGCGCTGGACAGCGTGCCCAGGCCACCGGCTTCCGATACGGCTGCGGTCAGCGCGCCATCGCTGACGCCCATCATCCCGCCCAGAATGACCGGGTGTTCAATTCCAAGCAACTCACAGATCGGCGTGCGCAGGGCCATTACGATAATCCCAGTGAAATACCGGCAGGCGATTGCTGTCCGGCAACTATTGACTTGCCGGACAGCCTAGCAGCAGTCAACGTCAGTTTCAGGCGGCAAATGCCTTGTCCACAGCCTCGACGACGTCCGGATCGCAGTACTCGGGGTTGATGGACCGGTTGTTCCGGAAATGACGAACCAGGGCTGGCAGTGTTCCGGGCAGCCGTGACGCGTACCGCATAAATCCCGGCAGGTTACCGTACATTTCCTCAGCCAGGACAAATTCGCGACTGTTGCGAGATTCACCCGCCTTGCGGCGCATCTGGTCGGTCAAGGGATCCTTGCGATATCGCTTGATATAGGCAAGCAGCCGCTGATGATACTCTGCGTCTTCAATAATCGCACCGATTGAAATCGCCCGCGGATGAGTCCCGTCGACCATCTGCTGGGCCTGGCGCTCCATTTCGTCCATACCGTCTTCAAACATTTCCAACAGTTGCAGGTCGTATAGCGGGTTCGCGTGGGTGACCTGCAGTATGTGGCCGATGATCGTGTCGCGGTCAGACATGACACCGACCGGGTCAATGATCGACACAGGGTCATCCAGAAACCGGAGTACCTGGTGAAAGCCAAAGCTGATACCGCGTGTCTGGTAGTAGTCTCTGGCACCGGGCTCGATGAAATACCGAACCATGTCCAGTCCGCCAAATGCCAGTTGCCAACCATTGGGAATCGTTTCCATAAACCCCATTGATTGCAAGCGTTCCAGGCGACGGCGTATCTCGGCCCGATTGAAGTACAGGGCCAGTGTCCTGACAAACCGGGTAACTTTGCCACTCCACTGACGGGGGCCCCCGAGCGCCGCCAGCAGCAACGAAATCCGGGAAGCGGATTGTCGCCGGGTCGGTACCTCCGACGCATCGTACTTTCGGTTATCCAGGTCCAGGGCTTCGGCCATTGCGTTGCCGTCCATTTCCAGGGGTCGCGCCACTGAGTTCATGTCTACCTCCAATTTAGATGACTAGCAATCACTGACTAGGAGTCAGTAAAACATTTCTGTGCAGCAATGTCAAGCTCGGTTCACGGGACGCGACCGTCCCGAGGCTCCGGTTAAGTATTTGCAATATCGATCGGGGGGTTCGGTCAATCAGCCGCCGGCTGCCCTGCGCGCGGGCGCAACTATCGCGGGTGCGTGGCCCCGGCCAGGCGGTCAGCAGCGATAGTAAGCGCGGATCGCCCGGTCGTAAATGCCGGCAGGCAGAAACTTCCGCAGATGCACCGCAAAACGCTGAAACAGCATTCCAGACCGGTATTGACCCTTTGGCCGGCGTGATTCGACGACTCGAACAATCAATGAGGCCAACTGCGCCGGGTCACTGCCATTGCGTTCGTCGTCGGCCATGCGCTCAACCGCGTTGGTGCAGGCGCTGGCATAGGGTGACTGTGACGTAGCTTGTGCTGCCATTTCGCGGGCGTCGGTAAACCCCGTGGCAAAATCACCCGGCTCGACAAGGACGACGGCGACACCAAATGGCGCTACCTCTATCCTGAGGGCTTCCGTCCAGGCCGTAACGGCTGCCTTGGATGCCGAGTAAAACCCCTGGAACGGGATGGTGATGCGTCCGCCGATGGACCCGACGTTAATGATTGTGCCGTGGCCGCGGGCACGCATTGTCGGAACCAGGGCGTGGACGAGGCGATGCGGTCCAAAGAAGTTGGCCTCGAATAGTTGTTTCGCCTCTTCGGTCGATGTGTCCTCGATTGAACCGGCAATCCCGATCCCGGCATTGTTAATGAGGACATCGACGTCGATCCTGTTTGCTGCCAGCCAGTCGACCAGGCGGTCGACTGAGTCCTGGCTGGTCACGTCAACGGGGACCATCGTGACTCCGTCAGCCGCCGGTCGATCCGGAAATACCGCCCGTCGACTTGTACCAATGACAACGTGGCCGCGGTTGGACAAGGCCAACGCGATCTGCGCGCCGAATCCTGACGACGCGCCGGTCAACAGGACAGTTCTGGCCACGTCTTACTCGGCCTTGAATCCAGCCGGTTTGTGGGACCCATCGCAGAACGGCTTGTTTTTAGATTCTCCGCAGCGGCACAGGGCCGCTTTGGTGCCCTGCCAGGCGACCCGCCCGCTGCCACTGACGATCGTGACATTGCCGTTCAACAACAATGGCCCGTCTGCAGCCCGGTTGATTTCCAAGCGACCCCCGGATTCGTCATTTCCGGGCCCGGTTTCGCCGATCGCG
>JBFJWU010000438.1:0-3175 GCA_041623475.1 bacterium
AAGAGGAGTGCCCTGAGGTGATCCGGCCTGGCGTCAACTGCAAACCGAACACCCAGCCAGGATCCCGCTACAGTAGCGACCGCGAGGATCGTCGCGGGTACCCAGACCACCAGGTCGGCCGCAACAAAGACGGCCAGTGGCAGGATGCCGAAAACCGTTGTAATGACCATCTTTATCGCATTTGCCCGGACCAGATCATAACGCAGGATCGGGCCCAGGATCGCCAGGATCAGGAACCCGACACCAGCCTGGACAAATCCGCCGTAAAATCCCGCCCCGAACAGCCAGAAGACGGCAATCGGTCTGTCGCGAACGGTCAGGTTTTTTACGTCTGGCGGCGGTGCGATCAATCCCGGACGAACCATCATTGCAAACGCCATGGCCACCATGATGGCCAGCAGCAGGGGTTTCAGGAATTCATTGGGGACAATCGTGGCGACGCCGGCACCGGCCAACGATCCCAGGCCGGATGGAGCCAGGATCCCGACGATCGCGGCCGTGTCCAGGCGACCGTAACGGTGAAACCCTGCGGTTGACGCGACCGACTGGGTCAGTACCGACGGACGAATCGTACCGTTGGCCTGGTCTGCCGGCAGGCCCATCAGCATCAGCACCGGGAGCGTCAGGAAGGATCCGCCACCCGCCAGGGTGTTGATAAAGCCCGCCGCGATCCCGGCGGCCGCCAGCAATACACCAGAGACCAGATCAACGTCAATCACGGTTGCCCGGCGATCGCACAAAAGTCATCGAAGTCCGGTCACCTGCCACGTTTCAACCGGCTGCGGGATGCCCTTTAGTTCAACCTGGCCGACCGCATTGCCCAAGACCCGATTTTCAATCATGGCCCACGTCGCGCCGCCACAAAGGATCTGCCCGGGCAGGGCATCGGCTTCCAGCCGTGCGGCTGTGTTGACCGGCGTGCCAATTGCTGTGAAACTCTTCATCAGGTCACTGCCGAAGACACCGACGGTCGCGTAGCCCGTCTGAATACCGATGCGCAGGCCGATTTCGTGGCGAACGCCAAATTTTCGCCAACCCCTGGCCAGTTCGACAATCTTGTCCTGCATTTTCAACGCCGTGGCAATGGCCGCAAATGCGTGGGCTTGCCCATCGTTGATGTATGGCGGTCCAAAGACGGACATGACTGCGTCGCCAATTAATTTGTCCACCGCACCGTTATTTTCGTAAGTCAATGCGGTCATCTCGGCAAAATATTCGTTGAGAATGCTGGCCGCTTCCTCGGGCTCCAATTCACTGGTCAGGCGCGTATAACCGACCAGATCTGCAAATAGAACCGTAATCTTCTGCCGTTGGAAAGGCTGCTCATTGGCCAGCCGATCGCCGAGTACGGCATCAACTACCGTGTGGGGCAGAAACCGGCGCAATTCGCCGCTGCGGACAAGTTCGGCCATCTGCTCTTCGATACGCGATTCGAGCCGGCGATTCAAGTCAGCAAGGTCTTTCTCCTGGCGCCTGGCGCGCAGAAGATTTTCGATCCGGGCAAACAGTTCGTCTTCGTCAAACGGCTTCGCCAGATAATCATCGGCGCCGGCCTGAAGGGCTTCGATCCGGGCATCGGTACCGGCCCGGGCCGTCAGGAAGATGACCGGCAGGTGCCTCAGTTCATTGTCCCGGCGAAGCTCAACCAGCAGCTCCTGGCCGTTCATTCGCGGCATCATCATGTCAGTCAGGACGAGATCCGGCGGCTGTGCCCGTGCGGAATCCAACGCCTGCACACCGTCCGCAGCCGGTTCGACGTGGTAGCGCTTTTGCAACAGGTTGCTGATGTAATTGCGCAGGTCCGGGTTGTCTTCGGCAAGCAGGATTCGTGGCAGGTCCGCGCGGTCGTCGACTGGATTCGAATCCGGTGCCATCGCCGGGCCTGTACTTCGTGCTGCCTGATGCAGGAAGTCAACCAGTTCAGCTTCACCGTCACTCGACACAGCCAGCCCGGCCGCAACGTCGCCGACAGGGAGCCGCACAGTAAATGTCGTTCCCCGTCCGACCTGGCTGTCCACGGTTACAGTTCCATCGTGTTCATTTACGGATTCGCGGACGAGCGCCAGGCCGATCCCGGTTCCTTCGAAGCGTCGGGAGGCTCCTCCTTCGACCTGAGAAAACCGATCAAAGATTCGATCCAACTGGTCCGGCGCAATTCCGATACCGTTGTCACGGACAACTAATTCCAATTGGTCCTGATCCTGCCGCAGGTCGACTTCGACGCGGCCGGTCCGCGAATCGGTGAACTTGAGGGCATTCGACAACAGGTTGTAGAGGACTTTCTTAACCTGTCGTTCGTCGACGTTGGCCAGAACAGGATGTCCGGGCTCAGAAAAGCGAACGTATGCACCGGTGCTGGACGAATCAAAGGCACCAAGCACCTGATTGATCAATTTCGCGATATCGACAACCCGTTTGTCCAACCGGGCGCGCCCGCTGTCAAATCGCGACAGGTCCAGGAGGTCGTTGATAAGGCTCAGCAGGCGGGCGGTATTGCGGATTCCGGTTTCACGGATTCGGGCACGCCCATCGGAATCCAGGGTGTCATCAAGCGATCGAAAAGCACCAAGAATCAGTGTCAATGGTGTACGCAACTCGTGACTGATGTTGGCAAAGAAGTCGTTCTTGATCCGATCTACCTCTTCCAATGCTTCGGCGCGTTGGGCCAGCGCCTGTCGACTGAGAAAGTTGTTCCTGGACAAATGGTAAATGACATGGCCGACGCCGGTGGCAAACAACCCTGCCAGGAACAGCACCAACAGTGGCTGGGGCAGCAACTGGTATTCCAGGTTTTGCGGGTAGGGTAGAAAAAAACCAGCGACATATGCCAATGAAAACGAATAGACACAGACCATGCGGGCGACGATGCCAATCATAAAAATGATCGTTACAAACGGGATCAGGTAGCCAACATAGAACCAAGGTAGTTCCAGTCCGCCCAGGTAGCCCTGGCCCCAGCCCACCGACGCCATCGAAGCCGTGATTGCAACTGTAAAGAACGGTGTCGGATGCCGTTGGACGAAGGGGACCATCCGGACGCCCAAAACGTAAGTGACGCCGCCGACCAGAGTTGGGATGCCCCACATACGCCAGGATTCGATCACTTTCGGCCAGGGCGCGTAGATAAATGTTGATGCCGCCCAACCGATCAGCGCCACTGTACTGGCGGCGATCG
>JBFJWU010000439.1:0-3173 GCA_041623475.1 bacterium
CTGTCAATGTGTACCGGTTATCCGCGGTCCGGGACCGGGATATACTGCCGCTGGGCTTCACCGATGTAAACCTGGCGCGGACGCCAGATGCGACCATCGGGATCTTCCATCTGCTCTTTGTAATGGGCGATCCAGCCCGGCAGTCGGCCCAGGGCGAACATAACGGTGAACATTTCGGTTGGAATACCAATGGCACGATAAATGATGCCGCTGTAAAAATCGACATTGGGAAACAGTTTCTTTTCAATAAAGAACTCGTCGTTCAGGGCCACTTCTTCCAGCTTTTTGGCCAGCTCCAGCAGCGGATCGCGGACGCCCAGTTGCTCCAGGACCTTGTCCGCGGTTTTCTTGAGGATCTTGGCCCGGGGGTCGTAGTTCTTGTAAACGCGGTGGCCAAATCCCATCAGACGGAAATCAGAGTCCTTGTCCTTGGCCATTTCGACGTACTTCTTGTAGTTACCGTCGTCTTCCTGGATCATGTGCAGCATTTCGATCACGGCCTGGTTGGCACCACCGTGCAACGGTCCCCACAGGGCGTTGACACCGGCGGACATACTGGCAAACAGGTTGGCACCGCTGCTGCCGACGGCCCGGACGGTCGAGGTGCTGCAGTTCTGCTCGTGATCCGCGTGGAGGATCAGCAGCAGGTTAAGCGCCGCTTCCTGAACCGGATCCACGTGATACGGTTCGGCCGGAACAGCAAACATCATATGCAGGAAATTAGCCGGGTAGCTCAGGTCGTTGCGGGGGTAAATAAAGGGCTGGCCGATCGACTTCTTGTACGCGAATGCCGCAATGGTCTTGGCCTTGGCCAGGATGCGGATCATGTTCAGTTCCAGCTCACGCGGGTGTCCGGTTTCCGGATAGAACGTCGACAGCGACGAGATCATGGCGGACAGGATCGCCATTGGATGCGCTGTTGGCGGAAAGCCCTCAAAAAACTTCTTCATGTCTTCGTGAATCAGTGTATGGTAGGTCAATCGTTCCGAGAACTTGCGCTGTTGCTCTTTGGTGGGCAACTCGCCGTAAATCAGCAAATAAGCAACTTCCGTAAAACGGGAGTTCTCGGCCAGTTGCTCGATTGGATAACCGCGATACTGCAGGACACCCTGTTCGCCGTCGATATAAGTGATGCTGCTGCGGCACGAACCAGTATTAGCCAGGCCCGGATCATAGCAGACATCCTTGGAGTCGCGACGCAGATGCCGGATATCGATGCCACGGTCGCCGACCGTGCTTTCGACCAGTTTAAATTTGTACTCATTGCCGTCAATCGACAGTGTTGCGTCTGACATTTGTTCCTCCAGATTGTCGGGATCGCCCGCAGGGCCATCGGGGTGCGTACCGCCGGTTCCATAGTCCGGATCGGTATCCCGATGGGCGGCACCTGCTTATTGTAGTGAATCCGATGTCGGTTCGTCCAGTGTCGGCAGGTTCAGTCGTTTCTCGATGGCCAGCAGTTCCTTGCGAGCTTCGACGGCCTGGGGCAGGTCTGGATACGCGTTGATCACATTCTGCAGACGTTGTCGGGCGCTAAGCAATTCACCCTCGCGTCGGTAAAAACGGGCGACATACAGTTCGCGCTTGGCAATGGCCTCGCGGGCCTGCGCCCGTACCTCGACAGCCTGGTCCGTGAAACCGGAATCCGGATAACGTCGCAGCAGGGTCTGTGCTGCGTTCAGGGCCCGATGAATCGAGCCCAGATCCCGGTCATAATCATCGTAGAGCGCCATGTAGGCGCTGGCCAGTTTGGCCCATACTTCGGCGCTGCGGGCGTGACCTCGATGCAGGTTCAGGAATGCTTCCCAGCGACCGATGGCCTCATTGGTTCGTCCGTCCTGCATTGAACAGTCAGCCAGGATCAGCTCGCCTTCCAATGTCGAGGCGTGGTATGGATAGCGGCTACGCAGTTCCTGCACTTTTCGTTCAGCGGTAAAGCAATCGCGGGTCCCGAACAGGCCACCGCTTTCGGCCGCAGCCTGGGCCTGGCTGAACAGATCCTGCGGTGACGGCGTTTCGACGGCGCGACGCCCGGCGCAACCGACTGTCAACGTCATCGCCAGCAATACCCAGGTGGTCCGACTGCGAATCACAATTCATCCTCCAGGATGTTTTCCAGGGCCTTGCGGTCCCGGCGTTTGATATCCTCCGCCGGGGGCGCGCTGTCCGCGTTCGGCAGGACTTTCGCCGGCGGGGGGGTGGCCCGCGTCGGCGTTTCCGGCTGGTCGCTGCGTTGGTCGACGACCAGTCGGCCGTCTTCGATCCGGATCTCAAAAAAGACCAGGAACAAGGCGGCCAGCCCCAGCACAATTGCTGCCCGTAACAACCACTTGGTCATTTTTTGACGACCGGACTGAATGGGCGGTAGCTCATAGCCTTTCAGGATATCCGGGTCCAGCGAATCCGGCGAGCAGCCACGCCGGCCAATGATTGAGAAGGCGCAGGCTGGCAGGTACAATGTTGCGGTCTTCCCGGGGGGGAACGACACACGGTTGACATTCAAAAAGGGGATGCGAGCACATGGCACCTGCGGAACACGGGGACGATCGTTCCTGGAATCCCCGCAAGATCGCGATCGGCAGTGATCATGCGGGTTTCGAACTGAAAGATGCGCTGCGAGCCTGGCTTGAGGCTCGCGATGTTGCGGTTTTCGATTGTGGCACGGAAAACCCTGAACAATCTGTCGACTACCCGGACTTTGGTGCTGCCGTGGCCAACCAGGTGGCATCGGGCCAGGCCGATGCCGGGATTCTTGTCTGTGGCACGGGGATCGGTCAGTCCATCGTCGCCAACAAGGTGCCGGGGATCCGTGCTGCACTGGTCACCGATGCCGATATGGCTGAAATGTCACGATTGCACAATGACGCGAATGTGCTTGTCCTGGGAGCACGAATCCTGGACCAGGATACGGCGCTGCAACTGGCCGGGATTTACCTGGACACCCAATACGAAGGCGGACGGCACCAGCGTCGGCTGGACAAGATATCGGCAATCGAAAACACGCGGCCGGTTGGCACGACCGGGGGGCTGATTGCAGAGTTTGACCCGGAATTGCAAGCGGCAATCCGGATGGAGGAGCAGCGTCAGGAGGAGAGCCTGGAACTGATCGCCAGCGAGAACTTTGCCAGCCTGCGGGTACTGGAAGCCGCCGGTACGGTCCTGACAAACAAGTA
>JBFJWU010000440.1:0-3168 GCA_041623475.1 bacterium
AACGGCTGCTGGCACACGCAGCCCGGACGCAACGGTATTGGACACGATTTGCCCGTACCGGCGACCCGAATGGCGGCAACGACGTTGCCTGGCCAGAGTTCGGTGCAACCGGAAACGGTTTGTACCTGACGGAATCACCGGCCATTGCGCGCAACTTCCAGAAGGATCGATGCGAGTTCTGGCGATCCCGGCTGCCCACAGAGTTGTCTGAACTGTTCGATTACATGGACATCGTTGGTGCGGCTGAAAACGAACTGGATTTCTTTTAGGCCGCAGATACCAGGCGGCGCGTGAACTGGTCTATTTGTAGCGTCCAGCGATTTCCTGTCCAAGCAGGTCCGCCATGGCCATGCCGGTCAGCATGGGGTTGACCGCCGGGCTTCGGGGCATAATTCCGGTATCGACGATGTAACAATCTGCCAGATGGTGCATTTGACCCGACCCGTCGACGACGGCATTTCGGGGATCCCCGCCCATTCGCGTTGTGCTGAACAGATGAGTTGATGCCAGGACCAGGTCGCCAGGTGTCAGTTTGGTGGTTCGGATCAGGTCAACGTCTTCACGCCGATGAATTTCCTTGGGGATCTTGTTGATGCCAGGCAGGATGTGTGTCGCACCGGCCGCGAAAAACATGTCGCTAATCGTTGCCATGCCCTCCTGGATGACCGGCATGTCGGATGGGTCAATCCGATAGGTAATGTCGGGGTTCATTGACTTGCCGGGCCGGGCCCGGACCCGGCCACGGGATTTCTTGAGTGCGAAAAAGGCATCCCACAGGGCGCTGTGTTTCAAAGATGCCAGATGGCTCTTGAACGTATGCCCGAAATCCGGAAACCGGACTGACAGGACTTCCGGCGGTGCCCACAGGACTTCCATCTTGAATCCCTGTTCGATAAACTCGAGCGACTGGTAGCCCTGTGTGGCCCCAACCCACGGGTCAACGACTTCATCGAAGATACCCATAATCGCCGCACCGGGGTGTGCCTGAAGGTCGCGACCAATCAAGTCGTACGGATCAGCGACCTTGCTTTTCTTGAGCAGTACTGGCGTCGCCAGGCAGCCCGCCGCCAGGATGGTGGCCCGTGCATTGATCCGGAACTGGTGCGTCGCCTTGTTTGTGCGTGGATGGACGACATTGCCGGCAACACCTGCCGCCCGGCCTCCGGCTTGCAGGACTTCGCGCACCTGCAAACTGGTCATGACGCGCAGTCCTTTTTTGATCGCGGCCGGAATATAGCTGATTTCCATGCTCTTTTTTGCACGGGTCGGACAACCGGTAAAACATTCGGCGCAGCCGCAGCACCCGACGACATTTCGTGGCATCGGTTCGCTGTGATACCCCAGCGCATCGCACGCATCCCTGAACAATTCGTTCTTGCGGCCCAGGGCTTCCGGCGGTGTCGGTCCAATACCAAGAAACGCTTCGACACGGTCGTAATGGGGGTCCAGGATATTCCGGTCGATTGTGTCGACGCCCCAGTTCTGTTTCCAGTCGTCAAAGCAGAAATCGGGAGTCCTGACGCAGATCGCCGAATTAATGTGCGACCCGCCGCCCAGCAACCTGGCCTGCATGGTTGGCAGAACCGATTCACCGCGCATTACCCGCAGGCCACCTTCGTAGCAGACTTCGGCCATTGTACGCCCGCCGTCATTTGTAAATTCGCTGGGGCGCCGGACGGGACCGGCCTCCAGCAAAATGACATCCAACCCCGCGTCCGCCAGATTGTAGGCGGCTACGGCTCCGGTTGGCCCCGAACCGACGACAACGACATCGCAGGATTCGCTGACGTCGGCTGTGAAACTATCGTACTCCTGGATCCCGGCGTAGATTTCGTCTGTTTCGGTCATTGAACCACCGCGTTTTCCTGGCAGGCCGCCGGTCGATAAATTCCCATGGCCTCGCGAACGCCCGGGCTGGACATGTAGGCCATACACATTGTCGCCCGCAGGCTCTGGAATACCATCCGCCGCAGGTAAAACCGGCTGGTTTCCCAGCTTTCCAGGTACGTTTCACGTTTTGCCGCCGACAGGCTGGACATCCTGCGTGGTGACAGCGCGAACAGGAGCGGCGCGTGTTCAATCAGGAAGAACATCAGTTTCATCATGGTTCGCAGGGTCGGGGTGTGCCAGCCCATGTACTGGTCGACATAGGCCACAACGTTGACCTGTTTCCCGGATTGCGGAACATCGCCCCCCTCGGGAAACAGGGCATCGCTGACCGCCATGATGATCCCGACCTGAGCTGGACCCAGGTATCGATACTTGCTGGCATCGACCCGATATCCGTAGAAAACGCGGAAATACACGAGCGCTGCAACGACCAGAATTGGTATGACAACTTCAAACATCAGGGAAATTATAGTACGCGGACGCCTTGATTCGTGCAGTCTGGATCCTGCCAGCTGGACGACCGGCGGTGAATCGCGAGAACTCAGTTGTTGGCTGGTGAACGGCCCGGGCGATGTTGATCACCGCCCGGCCGCCCCGGGCCTGCTCGCTTTTTGTCTGTTGGCTCGATAAAATGGTTGCATGAGTTCCAGGCAGGACAAACGCAAGCGATCGGGGTGGGCTGTTACAATCGCCTACTTGCTGGGTACCCCGATCGGCGGTGCCGCGATACACCTGTGCTGTGCGCCTGTGGCAGCCGCGGCAAGTGCGGGACAGGATGCATCCTGCCACGAACCCGTCCCGGCACCAACCGAACAAGCGGCGATTGACGGTCTTCGGTTCGCCGCACAAGACTCGCAGCAGGCGGTTCCGATGGACCACGTCGGTATTCGCGGCCTGGTTGATGGTCCTGCGAAGTTTTCAGCCAATGTTGATCTGCCAACGGCCAGTCAGCGTATGCTGGTTGTCCAGGATGCCCGACGCCTGGTTTCAATGGCACCGGATCGGGCACCGCCAGACGGTCGCCAACTCTACCTGATCAAAGACACGTTTCTCCTGTAAGCCGGCGTCGATTGCGTCCGCTGACCGCGGACCGGTTTGAACCGACGTTGCCAAAGGAGTTCGTGTGCTTCGTGTTTTAGTTTCTTATCTGACATTTTTTTTCATTGTCCCGGGCGCTGCTGCCAGCGAGCCCGAATGGATGCCTGCAATTGCGCCGGTCATTGGACAGGTGCAGGACCAGGATGTCCGCTATTCTGCTGCCCGCGCCCGGTCAGCTGC
>JBFJWU010000441.1:0-3146 GCA_041623475.1 bacterium
CCCACCGTTGCGCCGATTCGGTGCGCCGTGGATCGACAAAAACAGCATGGCCACCGCGTTTCTGGAATCGGTCAAACGCCAGCGAGCCGCCTTCGAGGTGGACAAAGCTGGCCTGGCTGACCGCCGGGTTTGTGCCAAACAGGATCGCGAGTTCCGCGTTCGCCAGGTCGGGAAGCGGGTGGACCAGAGGACTGCCGTGGACGATCATGCCACCGCTGAATTTGTTGTTGCAGTCCTGGCTGCCGGCAGCAAATACATTGCGTGTGCCAACGGCGCGACTGAATGCCAGCAATGCCATGGCCCCTGTGGCGTTAAAAGCCAGCGGATTGCCAAAGTAGATGCCCAGCGCGTGGGGCCCGTAGCGGTCTACCACCGGTCTGATATTTTTGGCGATCAACTGGTACGCCTGCTCCCACGTGACGGCGGCCATCGTTCCGTCGGCCTGGCGCGCCAGTGGCCGGGTCAGGCGTGCCGGGCCTGTCGCCGATGACAGGAATCGTGTCCCCTTGCTGCAGGCAAACCCGCGGCTGATCGGATGGTCCCGGTCCGGACGAATGCCAGTCGGCTTACCCTGGTTGTCGTGTTCAACAATCAGGCCGCACGCGGCTTCACAGATTCGGCAATAGGTTTGTGATGTAACTGCCATTGGGCCTCCATTTCTATTGTTGTCCGGTCCGCGCCCTGAACCCGGTCCGTGTCCCCAACGCTACCGATGTCCACTGCTGGCAGCAAATGCCTGCGTGGCAGCGCGAAACACCCGGAATACAACGGCCGTTCGGTTGCCGTTGCTTATCGCTTTGGTTTAGCATAATCCTTTTCCAAGTCCGACTCGGCCCGGGGATGGCGGGGCTCGGACAGCCTGACCACACAACTGATTGCCGTTCTCCGGGGACGCTGAGCACCAAACTATGTCGCCTTATCTTCCTGTTTTATATGCGCTGCTGTTCGCCTTTGGCATCGGGTTTGCCCTGTGGGGGCTGGCTTCGATCCTGGGTCCGAAAAGTGCGTCGGGCGGCCTGGCGCTGTTTCCCCAAAAGGACAGAAGCCGTTCCCATCTGGAGCCGTTCGAATGCGGCAATCCGGGTACCGAATTCCGGCGCCGGTTTACGGTCAAGTTTTATGCCGTTGCGCTGTTGTTCGTACTGTTCGATGTGGAAGCGGTTTTCCTGTATCCGTGGGCGACGATATTCAAGACCCTGGGGCTGTTCGGGTTCGTTGAAATGAGCCTGTTTGTTTTTATCCTGGCCCTGGGCC
Organism: bacterium; assembly: GCA_041623475.1. GTDB lineage: Bacteria > J088 > J088 > J088 > J088 > JBFJWU01. Next base: position 1,255 of record JBFJWU010000441.1, read on the forward strand.
TGGTTTACGTCTGGCGCAAAGGGGCCCTGGAATGGACATGAGTACCGAGGAACGGGCACTTCAGGAATCGGTCGTCCTGACCAAGATGGACCACGCGATTAACTGGTGCCGCAAATGGAGCCTGTGGCCCTATCCATTTATTACGGCGTGTTGCGGCATGGAATTTATGGCAACGTCGTCAGCCCATTACGATACGGATCGTTTTGGCGCGGCGTTAATGCGGTTCAGTCCACGGCAGGCCGACTTGATGTGGATCGTTGGTACGATCACCCACAAGCAGGCGCCGTTCCTGCGTAAAGTGTACGAGCAGATGGCCGATCCCAAGTGGGTGCTCAGCTTTGGTGTCTGCGCCACAAGCGGCGGGTTTTACCGCAATTACGCGACTGTACAGGGCGCCGACAAAATCGTACCGGTCGACATGTATGTCCCCGGCTGTCCACCTCGTCCGGAAATGGTCCTCGACGGTTTGATGAAACTCATGGACAAGGTCGGGCGCGGTGACCAGCACCCGGAAAATTCGAGGACGGTATCCGCAGCGTGACCGATACGCCGCACCAGAAGCTTCGTGCAACCGTCAGCAAGGGGGACTTTCCGGAACAACTGGAAACAGCGCCCCTGGTCGATGCACTGCGTGAAAAATTCGGTGACAAGATCGTCGAAAGCCATTCCTTTCGTGGTGACCAGACGGTCATTGTCCAGCGCGAGGCACTGCTGGATGTCATGAAAGTGCTACGCGACGAGGCCCCGTTTGAAATGCATTTCCTGATGGACCAGACGGTTGTCGACCGCTTGGAAATGGGCAAGAAGCCACGTTTCGAGGTCGTCTATCACCTGTTTAATCGCGAGAACTTCAAACGCATTCGAGTCAAGGTCCAGGTCTCCGAGGACGATTGCTGGATCGACAGTGTCAAGTCCCTGTGGCTGGCAGCTGACTGGATGGAGCGGGAAGCATGGGAATTCTACGGCATTGATTTTCGCGGTCACGGCGACCTGCGAAATGTACTGCTGTATCCGGAGTTCGAAGGCTATCCCCTGCGCAAAGATTATCCAAAAGATGGCGAACAACCCAGACTACCCCTGAGGGATCATCGATCATGGCCGAGGCCGAAGCCAGCCGACATAACGTAACCGAAGATCTCAATACCGAGCTGATGAGCGTCGAACTGGGTCCCAGTCACCCAATGACGCACGGCACGGTACGGATCTCGGCGAAACTGGACCACGAAACGGTTGTCGAAGCCGACGTGGAACCGGGATATCTGCATCGCGGCTTTGAAAAAGAAGCCGAGGCGCACCCGTGGCTGCAGGTCATGCCGTATACCGACCGGCTGAACTACAACAGCCCGATGATCAACAACATCTGCTATGCGATGGCGGTTGAGAAGCTGTGCAATATCCCGGTGCCCGAGCGAGCCGAATATGTGCGCGTCATCGTCAGTGAAATCAGCCGACTGACCGATCACCTGACCTGCCTGGGTCCGGCAACGATTGAAATTGGTGCCTTCAGCGCCGGGCTGTACATGCTGCGTGTGCGCGAGTATTGCTACCAACTGGTTGAAGAAGTCTGTGGAGCCCGACTGACGACCGCGTACGCCCGGTTCGGCGGTGTGGCCTATGACATTCCGGAAAACTACGAGGGCGGTGTTCGCTGGATGTTACGCGAGTTGCGCAAAATGATCCGCGACGTTGATGCCCTGCTGACCCGAAACCGGATTTTTGTCGACCGGATGTCCGACATCGGCACATTGCCGATTGAAAAATTGGTCAGTTACGGCGTGACCGGTCCGCTGTTGCGGGCGTCGGGTGTGCCGCTGGACCTGCGTCGGGATGAACCCTACAGCGTTTATGACCGCTTTGAATTTGACGTTCCTGTCGGTGTGCGTGGTGACAAC
>JBFJWU010000442.1:0-3143 GCA_041623475.1 bacterium
AGCACCGTATATGTCAAGCTGCAGGATATCGCCGGCAACCAGAGCGCCACGGTGACCCAGACGGTCTGGATTGATGTGACCGAACCCACCTTCGATGTGGTGATTGACTCGGATCTGCCGACCAACAGCCGTGAAGTGTTTTTCTACTTTGATCCGCTGAGCGGCGATGTGGTCTGGTACCAGGCCAACGAATCAGGTTTCCCGGATGGCAACGGCTGGAAGATTTACGAGGGTTATCACTCGATTAACCTGCAGGATTTCCAGGGCGAGCACATCCTTTATTTCTGGGTACGGGACTGGGCCCGCAACGAAAGCCAGGCGGTCACCCGCAGTGTCGTACTGGATTCCGTGGCACCAGTGATTACAAGCTTTGACATAGCGGAGCAGGCCGCGACCAGCGCAACGACCTGGACGCTGAATTTTGCAGGGTTCGGGGCTGACTGGTACGAGGTGGCAGAGGATGCCAACTTCAACGATTCCGTTACTTTTGCGCCGATGGCGACGACAGAATGGGCCCTGTTCGATGACAGCGATGGCAGCAAGACCATCTATGCCCGATTCTGCGATGTCGCGGGTAACTGCAGCCAGATTCAGCAGCGCAGCAGGACCCTGGACACCGTTGCGCCGCAGGTCGCCGCACTGCAGATCAACAATGGCGCGGCCAAGACCAACGATCCCGGCGGGAACGTGACGTTGAATCTGTTTGCCGTCGATACGACCGGTGGTACCGGTGTGGTTGGCGTGCGCCTGGGCAACAGCATTGCAGCGGCGCAGTCGGCGCCGCCATTGCCGTATGAACAGACGAAAGGATGGATGCTGGCCGGACCTGTCGGTGACGGTGTTGACCAGGACCGGACGGTATGGGCGATTTTCCACGATGCGGCTGATAACAAAGGTACGCCGGTCAGCGCGACCATCCGCTACGACCGTGTGGCACCAACCGGCGTGACGATGGAAATCAATGGCGGCCAGGGTGCAACCAATGATCCGCTGGTGACCATTACGATGGGTTACACGGGTGCAGACGAGATGCTGCTCAGCCAGGATCCGGCCTTTGCCGGCGCGGCGTGGGTGCCGGTCAGCACGACCGTGCCGTACTTTGTCGCCGGTAATGACGGTGTCAAGACGGTCTACCTGAAGCTGCGTGACGACATTGGCAACGTTGCCGGCCCATTTACGGATTCAATTGAACTGGATACAACCGCGCCCGAGATCGTTTCAGTGATCATCAACGGGGGGGCGGCGTACAGTGGCTCCAATTCCATTAATGTAGTGGTCAATAAATTCGGTGATGCGGTCACGATGGTCATCCGGGACGAGAACGGTGTCCGTTATTCCGGGCTGTTCCAGGCCAGCACCAACATCAACCTGCCGCCTGGCGATGGCACGCGGACGATTACCGTGCGCGCGTGGGATGCGCTGCAGAACGCCAGCGACACGGGATTTGACACGATCATTGTCGATACAGCCGCGCCGGACCAGGCGTCGATTGTCATTGACAATGGGGCCGAATCCTCGGCTGACGTCGTTGGTGATGTGGTTATCAGCTTCCTCGCCAGTGACGGCCTGAGCGGTGTCGACCGGATGCAGGTGACTAATTCGACCGACGGGTCGACGTGTGACTTCGGCACTGCGATTACGGACGCATATACCCTGTCCAAAGCCTGGATTCTGTACGACGCCGGCGCGGGCAAAGAGGGCGAGCGGCGGGTTTGTGCCCGCTACCAGGACCGCGCCGATAACTTCTCGGCGGTGGTGTCGGACACGATCTATTACGACACGCTGGCACCCTACAGCCTGGCCGTGACCATTAATAATGGCGACGCGGCGACGGCCGATGACCTGGTGCAGTTGACTCTTTCGGCCGAAGGTGCGGACCAGGTCCTGATCAGCCAGAACCCTGCGTTTGCCGGTGCCGACTGGGTGTCTGTAACGAGTACCGTACAACTTTCATTGACCGGTGCAGATGGCGTAAAACTGGTTTACGTCAAGTACCGGGACGCGGCGGGTAACGAAGCTGGGCCGGTTACCGACAGCATCCTGCTGGACACGACACCACCGACGCTGGACTCGTTGGTACTGGCTGGGGGCGCGGGCTATTCGGCATCGCTGAATATCACGGTCGAGACGACAACGTCAGGCGGTGCCGTCCTGATCCGTGTCCGGGACGAATCCGGGCAGATTTTCAATGGTGCCTATGCGTCGATTGTTCCGGTGACATTGACACCGGGGTCCGGTGCACGCACAATCGGTGTCCAGGTCTATGACAGCCTGGGTAATGTTTCGGATCAGCTTTTCGGGACCATCACCATTGACCAGACCGGACCCACAGGTTTTGTCAGCATTGCAGCTGGTGCGGCCAGGGTCGGAACCAGCGAAACGTTCCTCAGCTTCAGCGCGTCTGACCTGGGGGCCGGCGTGTCCGGTGTCCAGATCGCCAACGAAGTTTCAGCTGACGTTACAACCGCCACCGAATACGCATTTGCGGCGACGCAGTCGTGGTGGCTGGCGAATCCGTCACAGCAAGTCACGGAAGAAACGTTGACAGTCTGGGCGCGATACGTGGATGCGGTCGGCAATTATGGCGATCTGGTGTCCGATACGATCCTGTACGACACGCTGCCACCGGTTGGTTTTATCTCGGCCGCTGTTGGCGTTACGAACGACTCCCTGATTCCGATCAACCTCTTTTACAATCAGGATGCGTCCGAGGTCAGGCTGTCCAACGGTTTCTCCTGCAACGGTGGTTCCTGGGCTGAAGTGACCAACGAGACACTATTCTCGGTTTCGAACTTCCACGGGCCGAAATGGATTTCGGCGAAATTCCGTGACACGGTTGGCAATGAAAGCAGCTGTGTCGTTGCTTCGACCAGCCTCGACATCCAGGGGCCCCAGGTCAACTTCCTGCTCGTCCGTGGCAATCCCGGAGCAGACCCGGGTTATACCAATAATCCACTGTTGGCGATCGACGCGTCAACGGTGGACGGCGATTGTGCCGGGCATCAAATTTCCGAAGACCTTGGTTTTGTCGTTGGTGTCCAGTCTGGAACAGGCTGTGCTTTGACGGCAGAGGCCTACAACCTGATCAATACGTTGGATGGTGACCGGGACCTTTATGTTCGCTATGTCGATAATCTGGGGAA
>JBFJWU010000443.1:0-3142 GCA_041623475.1 bacterium
CCAGCAGGACATAGCCGCCGGTCCACCCCATCAGGTACACCGATCCGTCTCGCCCCATAAACGATATCAATCCGGCCATCGATATAAATGACGCTGCGCTCATCCAGTCGGCGGCTGTCGCCATCCCGTTCACAACCGGTGGGACGCCGCCCCCGGCGATATAGAAGTCCCCGGTCGACCGGGCCCGTGACCAGATCGCGATTCCGACATAAATCGTGAACGTGACACCAACCAGGACAAATGTCCACGCCTGGACGCTCAATGGTCAAATCCGTATTTTTGATCAAGGCGATTCATGATCCGCACATACACGAAGATCAGGACAACAAAAACGTAGATTGCGCCTTGTTGGGAAAACCAGAAACCGACCGGAAACCCGCCGACCTTGAACTGGTCCAGAAAGTCGACAAAGAGAATTCCACAGCCGAATGACACCAACCCCCAGACTGCCAGCAAACCGATCAGCACCCGGATGTTTGCCCGCCAATAAGCGTGGCGGCGCTGATCCAGGTCTGCCTGGGTGCGGTCAGTTGACATGCGTGGATTAGAAGTTGACGGTCAACTGAATCCCGGCGGTCAGGAATCCGCCGCCCACCGTATAGGATGGAAAGCCGGCATTCAGGATCTGGGTATCGTCGACATAGTCGGCAAGCTCATCCAGGGTTGCATCGGATCCGTTGAACGCGCTGCCCGGACCGTTGGAAACGTCGTCGTCCAGGTCGGGAAACGCATCGGCGTTATCCGTCTGGTCTTCGATCAGCGACGCGCTCTTGGTGGTCGTTGTCTCCTGAAGCAATCGATATTGCCCATGAAACCCGATTGACGCAAAGTTCTCGATAATTTCAACCGCAAAATATGTACCAATCGCGTGGGTACTTGCGCCAAGGATATTAAACATCCCCGCCTGCTCTGGCACGGGATTCGGCTCGTAACGATAACCGACCGACCCCATCCATTTGTCCTGGACGAACTCCAGGCCAAAGGCCGGGTTGATCGTGTCTTTGAACTTGTTGTCGTCCCGGTCCCACGTCGAGAATTCGATATCGTCGATCTCCAGGTTGCTTTCAATCAGCGAACAGATGCCATCGTCAGGGATCAGGTCCGCATCTGCTGCAATATCCAGGAGATCCTCAAGGTCGACAAACGTATCAATCAGGTCGCAGACAGCAGAATTCAGGTCTTCGGTACGGACTGTACCGTCGATCGCAAAGATCGGTTTAAATCGCGACCATTGCTTCCAGGTCACATCTGCAAAAAGCCCAAGGCTTTCGATCGGCCGCCAGGCTGCACCCGCCGCCAAACTGCGCGGCTGGAACCGCGCGCTGGTGTTAATTCGCATCGGCACCGTGGAGTCGCCAAAGGGCGAACTCAGAACAACATCAGCCTTGGCCGAGACATCGATCGACTGTTCGTCGCGATAGGTCACCCCAAAATCCATTTCGTCGGTCGGGCTGTACTGGACTCCGACAACCGGCGTAAATACCAGCGGCACATTCAGGCGTCCGTCGGCAATCACGGCAATATCCCCAACGTTCGGATCCGGTGCCAGGATCGACCCGAAGCGCAGTTCTGCCGGCAGCAACAAGTTGGCGTCAATATTCGCGTTGACATTGACGACAAAATCAATCGCAAAACCAACACGAAATCCATCAGCCAGCTCGGCAGCACCGCCAAGGTCCACAAGGATTCGATGGGGATTGTCATCGTACTGGACAAAATATGGTGTCGTCGGACCTTTGATACGCTGGTATGCCAGGCTGGGAAACGGATCCATCGGAACAAAAACAGCCCCGCCAAGAGCGATCGGGATCGACACATAATCTTTCAAGTCGGTCAGCGGAGACGCGTAGCCCAAAGTCAGTGCATTCAACGATTTTGTATTTTCGGCGCGGCGAATCATCTCGTTGTTCAATGATTGATAGGTCCCACGAACGCCGCCGGTGTCCGGATTGCCTACGCCGGCCCCCCGTTCCAGGTACTCGTTGTAACGCCGATAATCCCGGACGCACAAATTGTCTTCGTCAATTGACGTCAGGTCGCAGGCACCAAGGATTGCATCATCATCCAATTGCGAAAAGCCACTGAAATCCAGCAAGTGGTCATTGGCTGCCGGATCAAAGCTGAGGAATGAGCGACCGTGTACATACGACACAACATCCCGTTCTTTCTTTAACTTGACGACACCGGCCGGATTGTAGAACATCGCCGCCGGTCCTTCGGCGCCACCGGTCAGGGCACCCCCCTTGCCAATTGACTCGCCATCAAATCCAATCACCGACCACGCATTTGCCATTGCGTCGCTGCTGAACGCCAGTGGCAGCAACAGAACGGGCACAAACCTGATACATCGAAACACTGGGGCCTCCTGAATATTAGAGGTTGTCCGGGCTCCGCCTGATTGGCCAGACCAAACCGCGTTTGTACGTTTCAAACAACCCCAACACAATAGCCAACAATCGGATTTCGTGCGGAACGAGCCCGTGGACCACTGCGCCGGTCCTTATTACAACGATTAGCCTGGTATGGACACCGGATCCGGCCTTTTCCGGATGGGGTTACACAGCCATCGGCTACACCACGTACTGGCTCTGAAAAACATTCTGTCGCCTGCCTGATCCGGATGGGGCTGCATTATCGATATCCTGTTGGGTATTCTGGCTGTATGACTGAATTTTACAGGAGGCGAATCAAGACATGAGCGATGAGAAAGTGGTTTACACATATTCCGGAAAAGATACCGATGTCCAGTGGGACAAGCGGCTTTGTATTCACGTCGGTGAATGCGGGCGCGCGGCCTGCGAACTGTTCGAGTCCGGCCGCGACCCCTGGTGCCAGCCTGACCTGGTTGACATTGATGAAGTTGTCGATGTGGTCGAACGCTGCCCGACCGGCGCATTGACCTGGCACGCCCACGACGGAAAATCAGAAACCGCGCCCGTGGAAAACACGGTCGTCGTTGCCAATAACGGTCCCCTGTATGTAACCGGTGACCTGGCGGTTGACGGTGCTGCCGATGACATGCCCGGCGTGGCTTTTCGCGCCGCACTGTGCCGGTGCGGCAAGTCACGCAACAAGCCCTTTTGTGACAACTCCCACGAGGAATCCGGGTTTCGTGACCGGGGCGCGATCGGCGAAACCGGGC
>JBFJWU010000444.1:0-3138 GCA_041623475.1 bacterium
CCGCGAAGAACCGTACTCCCCGGACATTGGCGGCTGCTACCCCTAGAATCAGGGTCGTGCCCAGAATCCAGGGGTAGCGGGCAGCAAACTCTGAGAGAACGCCAAGATTGAACGAAGCAAGAGTACCAACCGCCAGAATCTCTGCAGCGCCGGCGAACATCGCTGCCCCGGCATCGCTGACCGCAGTTACATTGATTCCATAATTTCCCGGTTCGAGGTCAAGCAAATCGATCCCGCCACTGGTGACGGTCGCATTGGCGGCCATTTTAGTCGGGCCGTCGAGGGCGATCTGGATCTGGGCAACACCGGCAGGTGCCAGCGAAAGTTCCCGTTCAGGCCAGTTCAGGTGAATATCCAGGCCGCCCGGGGACGTGCCGCATGATGTCAGTGCGACAATTGCAGCGGCAATAAAACCTATTAATGCCAATGGTTTACTGCGTTTGTTCAAGGTCAATGACGATCCTGTGCGTTTCGCCCGGTAGGATAGCAACTTGTTTACGGGTCCGCCAGTTGATTCCCGTGTTTTCCAGTTCGACGATGTGGTCACCGGTTGCCAGTTCGTGGTCGAGGATCGGTGTCGATCCGACAGGCCGCCCGTCGATTATCACATTGGCCCACGGCAGGACCTGGATCAGGATTTTGCCGGTTTCGCTGACAGACGGTGTGCCAATCAACGGCGCCGGAATCACCGCGGCCGGTTGTGCCGTCGCGCGTCGGGGTGGCTGCGGTTTTTCGATCGCGGAGTTGTTTGATGTTCCATTGCCGTTGGGGTCCTGACCACCAGGTGTTGGCTCAGCGCCGCCGGGGGCAACAGGGCCGGTCGGGGGTTCATCCAGGGCCGCATTCTGGCCCGGGTCCAGGCCATTGTCCGGCCTCGGGGCCAGGGGTTTCTGGGTCGAGCGGCCGGGTTCGTCCGGGACACTGCTGCCCGTCTCAGGTGGCACGTCCGGGCCGCTGGCCGCGGGTGTGACTGGACTGACGGTCGCCAACCCTGGCAACAACCAGACAGCCGCCACCGCAATGGCAAATCCGCCGATCAGCGCCAGCCCGATCCTGGTCGTTGACCAACCCCGACCGGACTGGACGGGAAAGATGTCCACGGTCAGGGTTGGTTCAAGGTTTTGCTCGTTTCCGGGCTGGTGCATCTGGCTGGTCGCGTCGACCGTTGTTTGGTCCAGCTGTTCCGTACGAACGACGCTGAAGCCTGTGGTCAGTGTCGGGTCGATTGCCTTTGGCACAGTGGCCGACCTGACCGCAAGTTTTGTGGCGAGCTCGTCCTGCCAATCCTCGCTGTGCGCTGCCAGCAGCCGTTCAAAGGCCCGCTGGGCATCCCGCATTGTCGGCCAACGGTGGCCAGGATCGGTGTCGAGCATTTTTTCGACGATTGAACGCAGGTCGACATCAATCGCCTGCCACTCGGGCGCATTCCGGTTCCAGTCACTGGCCGAAACGCGCTTGAGAAGTTCGATATCACTGGCATCACCATAGGCACGTAGTCCGGTCGCGCATTCATACAGGGTTATTCCGGCGGCAAACTGGTCGCTTGCCGGTCCGCTGTTGCCGGTCGCCAACTGCTCTGGTGCCATATAGGCAAGTTTTCCCTTGAGGACGCCGGTTTTGGTCATCGAGGCACTGCCGACGGCCTTGGCAATGCCAAAATCACTGACCTTGACCAGGCCGCCCCGGGTTAGCAAGACGTTGTGGGGACTGATATCGCGATGGATGATCGGCGGATTCATTCCGTGGGCAAAGTTCAGGCCCTTGCAAATCTCTGCTGCTATCCCGGCCAGTTGTCCAGCGTCAACGGTACCGAACTCATTGACGAATTCCTTCAGGCTGCCGCCGTCCATGTATTCCATGACCAGGAACGGCAACCCATCCTGCACGTCTGCGTCGTAGATTCGCACCACATTCGGGTGTTCCAACGCAGCACTTACTTTGACCTCCTGCTCGAACATCCGGATAAAGTCCCTGTCTTCGACCAGATGGGGCAGGACACGTTTAATGACCACCAGTCGCTCTGCGCCCATACGGGACCAGCGGCCCAGGTAGACCTCGGCCATTCCACCGACAGCAAGTCGCCCGAGGATTTCGTATTCACCCAACCGGATGACATCAGGCATGTTGAGGCTCCTGTGTCACGGACAGGCGTTGGCCGGCCGAAGGTAATCGGCAAAATCCCGCAGGCATTTCCAGGACCGCATTGGCCCGGCGGCAGGCTGCGACTCGCCAGGGGGGAAGGGCGGGTACGACCCTGGTCGCAATACCGGAGTTATCCAGGAACAGGACATCAATTGTGTAGTTCATCAGGCACGTATGGATAGAACGGGTGCCGGGAAAATAGACGGCGCGGGGTTCCCCGGTAATCAAACCGGTTAACCGGGACAGGAACGACAGTGCAGCATCGGCGCGAACAGATACGTCGTCCCAACTGACGGTTACAGATCGCTGATACTGGTCGCTCACGGGATCTGGTCCAGGCGGTCCGTTATCCGCTGCCTGACTCGCGATCCGGGGGGCGCGACCTTGAGCGCCTGCTGGTATTGTCGTCGACTTTCAGCCGGGTTAATCCGTTCCAGGGCGTAGGCAGACTGAAAGTCCGATTCGGCCCGATCCTGGAGTTCCTGTACCGAAACGTGCCCGGGTCCAAGGTCAATGCCCGATTTTGCAACAATCGCAAGAATCGACGCGGCCCGCTCTGGTGCGCCCTGGCTGATGACCGTGCGAAGGAGTCCATCCACGGTCGCGGCTAGTTCGTCCTTTTTCCTGATCACAAGTGCGTCGTCGATCAAATCCATGCCAGCAAGTTGGTCATACCGACGCGCGGCTTCCAGGACACCGGGGAGATCCGTTGGCGGCTGCCTCAGACCGTCCAACAGGCCCTTCAGGTTGCCGGGACAGTCCGTGCAGCGACCGACTTCCCGAATCGCGGCATCCAGTTCCAGCTGCGTAATCAATTTCTTCAGCACGGGCGCGAGACCGGCCAATGTCGTCCCATCCGGGACAGGGGAAGGGCTGTTAGCAGGCGTCGGTTTGGCGTTCGGTTCTGCCGGACGCAGTTGAACAGGCTCGGGCTGGGTCGGGCGAGGGGCGGTCGAGGGACCTGGTTTCGGGGCGCGGGTGCGGGAATCCGATCCC
>JBFJWU010000445.1:0-3135 GCA_041623475.1 bacterium
CCGTCCTTGAAATGAACCGTGTGGCCATCAAACCGGTCAATGTCAGCCTGGACCTGCAGGTCCCCGTGACCCAGGTGATACAGGACCATGGAATTGACGATCGGGTGCGATTCATACAATTTGTGGTCCGGTTCGGGAAAGCCGAACCGGACCGGGTCACCGGTAAACATCTTCAGGAATACCGTGTCCACCCGCTGCTTCAACCAGCCCGGCAGCTTCATCGCGCCGCCGAACGCATCGGCCGGCCTGCCAAAAACATACTTGGGTACAAAATGGTAGCCGCGCCGGACACTCATATCGACCGCCGCCGCGTGATGCACCGCATCGACCGCAATGTCACAGCCGCTGTTGCCCGCACCAACAATCAGTACCCGCTGGCCACGGAAAATATCCGGGGATTTGTATTCGGCGGAATGCATCAGGCGACCGGAAAACTGACCCTTGAACTGCGGGATGTTCGGCTCGGACAGGGTCCCGTTGGCGATAATCAGGCCCCGGTACCGCCGTGTCTGTTGTTTGCCGTCGCGTGTCAGGGTGACATCCCACAGGCCGTGGCCTGCCGGAACGGCACTTAAGACTTCGGTATTGAATTGATAGTGCCGATTCAGGTCGAATCGTTCGGCATAGTCATTGAAATACCGGAACACGTCCGAGTGATGCGGATAATCGGCAACATCGTCGTCCATGGGAAACTCGCTGTATTCGGTCATCCGCTTTGACGAAATCAGGTGGGCCGACCGGTACATGGTGCTGCGCGGGCCGTCGATATCCCACAGCCCCCCGACCCGGGCGTTCAGGTCAAACCCGTCAAAGGGAATGCCCAAGCGCGACAGGTTGCGGGCACCGGACAGTCCCGCCGGCCCCGCACCGATCAATGCAAATTTTCCTGTGGTTTCGTTGTTGCCCATCTGCCTGGCCTGCCTGCTGTGCCTGCAATTGTTGGCATCATACCCAATTCTGCAATCCCTGGGTGGTCCGCGTGCGGTCCACAACTATAATGTCAGGATGGCTGCCGAACCCGACAACGACCAGATCACCTTTGACCTGGACGCCAGGGTCCCGGACTGGGAACTGGCGCTGCAGTACCTGATGTTCCAGCCGCTCTGGCGGCTGGTTGACCCGTATTTCGAAGGCCTCGACAACCTGCCCGACGAACCGGTGCTGTTTGTCGGCAACCATACCCTGTTTGCCACGTTTGACGTACCGTTCCTGTGGTTCCATATCTGGCGCAATACGGGCCGCTATGTCCGACCGCTGGCCGATTTCCTGAACTTCGACCTGCCGTTCTGGTCCCGGACCCTGTCCAGGTTTGGTGCCGTTCCGGGAACCCGGCCAAACTGCGCGGCCCTGATGGACAACGGCTGGGACATCCTGGTCTTTCCCGGCGGTGCCCGTGAGGCCATGAAGCGCCAGGGCGAACAGCACAAACTGATCTGGAAGAAACGCCTGGGTTTTGCCAAGATGGCGATCGAACACGAATATACGATCCAGCCGTTCAGCGCCGTCGGCGTCGACGACCAGTGGGACATCGTGATGGACGGTCAGCAGATCGCCGATTCAAAACTGGGCAAACTGCTGGACGCCGCCGGACTGCTGCCGCGCGAAGACGCGATCCCGCCGCTGGTCCGTGGCATCGCCGGGACGCCGCTGCCGCGGCCTAATCGCCTGTATTTCAAGCTGGGCAAACCCATTCGCACAGACACGTACGGCCGGGATCCCAGCGACGAAAATGCCTGGAAGCTGCGCCGCCGCACCGCCCGGGCGGTGAACAAGGGCATCAAGGAACTGCTGGAGTACCGCGAAACCGATCCCAAACGATCGGTCGCGCCCCGCCTGGTCCAGATGGTGACCGGAACCGTGACCGACGACCAACCCGGGGTCGACCAATGAGCCGCCGGCCCATTAGAATTAATGGGATTGTCGACGCACAAGGTGATCGACACAGGAACCGGAACTAGTCCAATGCTGCAGCGCGCACGAAACATGGTCCAGAAACTGGCCACCAGCCTGGTCGAACCGATTGACCGCCGGGCCTATGCCCCGTTTTACAACATGCCGTTCGGTAACCAGCCCAAGGCCAGCGCCCAGGCGTACACCGACATCTGGAATCGCGCCCGCGAACAGTCCTGGGATGTTGTTGATCAATACGAACAGCAGTCGGGATTCGCCATTGACAGCGACTGGATGCACGACCTGGCATTACTGACGCAGGTGGTGATCAAAAAGTCGGAAATCTGTTACCAGCACGGACGCCTGCTGTATTCCGCGTTATCCGGCTACGCCCGCCGCCAGGATGTCGAGTATGTCAATATCCTCGAAACCGGCACTGCGCGGGGTTTTTCCAGCCTGTGTATGGCCCGGGCGCTGGACGACGCGGGTGTCCCCGGGAAAATCGTCACCTTTGACATCCTGCCCCACGATATCCCCATGTACTGGAACTGCATCGCCGACAAGGACGGTCCGCGGACCCGGGCCGAACTGCTGGCACCATACGCGGATCTCGTAGATCGTTACGTGTTCTTTGTCCAGGGTGACTCGAAGCTGCAGCTAAACAAGGTCAAGCTGCCGCGGATTAACTTTGCCTTCCTGGACGGTGCCCATACGTATGACCACGTCCTGGCGGAATTTGCGCACGTTCGCGACAAGCAGCAGCCTGGCGACATGATTTTTTTCGATGACTACACCCCGAGCCTGTTTCCCGGGATTGTCCAGGCCGTCGACGAAATCTGTGACCGGTACGGATACGACAAGACACCGATTACCGTCAGCGAACAACGCGGCTATGTGATTGCCGTAAAGGCCTGAACCAGACCCACGCGCCGGCGGCCGGCGCAATCGATTAACCGGCGCGACCGATGTACTTGCCGGCAACCCGCCCGGTCAGCACACAGCTGCCCAGGAACGTACCTTCCAGCGATCCCTTGCCGTGGATACCGCCACCGCCAAACCCGGCTGTTTCGCCAATGGCGTACAACCCTTGAATCGTTGATCCGTCCGGCTTCAGAACTTCGCAATTCATGTTGGTCTGGATTCCGCCCAGGCTCTTTCGCGCCAGGACGAACTCCCTGATTGCGATCAGTGGCATCGCCCCCGGGTCGAGGATTTTCTGGAACTTGCAGGTCCGGATCCGGTCAC
>JBFJWU010000446.1:0-3122 GCA_041623475.1 bacterium
CTGATCCTGGGCGGCAGCCAGGGGGCCGCTTCGCTGAACGGTGTGGTCCCCGAAGCCCTGGCCGGGCAGACATCGCTGCCGGTGTTGCACGTGACGGGCCCCGGAAAACTGTCCGAGGTCGAAAAACATTATGCACGGCTGAATATTCAGGCCGATGTTCGCGAGTACCTGGACGAAATGGCCACCGAGCTGGCCCGGACCGCGTTTGCAATTGCCCGTGCCGGGGCCGGCACCGTGGCGGAACTGATCGCAACGCACACACCGGCCGTACTGGTTCCGTACCCCTACGCCGCCGACAATCACCAGTTACATAATGCAAAGGCGTTTGCCGAACTGGGCGGGGGATGTGTCGTCGAGGAAGGCGCCGACTTCGCGGAGCGGCTGACAGAGTCCATTGCCTGGATGACCAGGGAATCGCGCCTGGACAATTGTGCGGCCTCACTGAAAAATTCCCAGTCGGTTTTCGAACCCGGCGAAATATTGTCGAGAATGGCGGCCACGGTATGAAGCTCGGTCACGTCCAGAACTTACACTTCATCGGCATCGGTGGCACCGGTATGAACGGAATCGCCCGGATCATGCTGGCGCTGGGATATGACGTGTCTGGCAGTGACGCCAGGGACAGTGCCACGGTACAGGCATTGCGGACGGCAGGTGCCACGGTGGCCATCGGGCACGACGAATCCAACATTGGCGATGCCGATGTCGTTATCCGCAGCACTGCGATTCCCGACAATAATCCCGAAATCCTGGCGGCCCAGCAGGCGCGTCTGCCGGTGATTCATCGTTCGGAAATGCTGTCCGAACTGATGCGCCTGAAACAGGGAATTGCCGTCGCCGGCGCGCACGGCAAGACGACGACGACCAGTTTGATTGCCTGGGTGGCCGAAGGCGCGAACCTGGATCCGACCGTTGTGATTGGTGGACGGGTCAAGGACAGCAACAGCCACGGTCGACTGGGCCAGGGGGACCTATTAATCGCCGAGGCGGATGAAAGCGACGGCAGTTTTCTGACCCTGCGCCCGGTACTTGCCGTGATCAACAATATTGACGAAGAACACATGGATTACTGGGGCGATTTCGACGCGCTCAAGTCGGGAATGGTGGCGTTTGCCAATTCGGTGCCATTCTACGGATCCGTGCTGATGTGCCAGGATGATCCACGTCTGGCGGCCTTGCGGCCCCGGATCCAGCGTCCTGTACGCACCTTTGCCGTCGACAGCCCGGCAGATATCGAAGGCCAGATTATCGACACCCGGCCCGCTGGTTGTGAGTTCGACGTCCTTATCGATGGCGAACGTGTCGCGACCTGCCTGTTGCCCCTGGCTGGCAAACACAACGTGCGTAACGCACTGGCCGCCATTGGTGTCGCTGCAGAACTGGGTGTCGATCCAGCCCGAGCCGCAAAGCTTCTGGAAAGCTTTCCCGGCATCGAACGTCGGTTCGAGATCCTGCATGCTGACGGTCCAATTGTTGTCGACGATTATGGCCACCACCCGGTCGAAATCGCGGCGACGCTGGACGCGGCGCGCCAGCGCTGGGGCAAGGAAATCTGGGCGATTTTCCAGCCGCATCGATTCAGCAGAACCAGCAATTTGTGGGACGAGTTTCGTGCCTGCCTGCTGGCACCGGATCATCTGCGGATTACAGAAATCTACAGCGCCGGCGAAGACCCAATGCCGGGCATCGACAGTGCCAGCCTGGCCCTGGCGGTACACGAATCCGGTCATCCGGATGCCCGGTTCGCGCCGTTCGACGACCTGATCAACCATTTGAATTCATCCGTAAACACCGATGCCGTCGTCCTTTTTCTGGGCGCGGGGTCGATCAGTGGGAAGGCACACGAGTATGTTGCGCAACTGGCGTAAACAGCTGCTGGCCGGCCCCGGGGTCGACACCGCGGAACTGGCCGATGCGGCCCGAGCGGTCCTGGGCGCAGATGCGGTCAAGATTGACGAGTCGCTTGCCCGTTTTACAACGTATCGAATCGGGGGCCCGGCGGATGTGTTTGCCGAGGTGGCCACTATTGAACAACTGCAATCGCTGTTGCCCGCCGTACGAGACCTTTCTGCGCCTGTGACTGTGTTGGGCGGTGGCAGCAACGTCCTGATCCAGGATGGTGGAATTCGCGGGCTGGTTATTCGCCTGGGCAAGGAGCTCTCGCAGATCGATGTCGAACGAACCGGTGAACAGGATATTGTCCAGGTCGGCGCTGCTGCCAGCCTGGGGTACCTGATCAAAGCGGGGCGACAGCACGGGTGGGCAGAAATCGCGCCGATTGCCGGAACGCCGGGGACAGTCGGTGGTGCGCTCAAAATGAATGCCGGGGACCGGCAGACGTGGCTGGGCGATTTCGTGCAGGAAGTCCGTTTGGTTACTCGGGATGGGCAGGTCCGTGAAATTGCGGCCGACAAGGCCGGGTACGGCTATCGCAAGAGCAATTTCCCCGCCGGCAGCGTGATCGTCGGCGCACGGCTGGCATTCGAGGCTGGCGATCCCGAAACCGCCACCCACGCGATCGACCAGCACCTGGACAAACGAAAAGCGACGCAACCCCTGAACCAACCCAGCGGCGGCAGTGTTTTTCGCAATCCCGACGGCCACCACGCGGGCGAGCTGATCGAGCGTGTCGGTTTGAAGGGCGTGCGACTGCACAACGTCCAGATCAGCGACAAACACGCCAACTTCATTGTCAACCTGGGCGATGGCAGGGCAAAAGATGTGCTGGCCCTGATTCGCCTGGCCCGTAAGAAGGTCAACGAGGAAACCGGCATCCGGCTGGAAGAGGAACTTCGAGTCATTGGCGAGGCCGCTGGCGATGACGAAGAGGCTGACGTATGAGCACTGCAATGAACATCGTCGTGATCTGCGGTGGCCCGTCGCCCGAATCAGATATCAGCCGCAAATCCGGACAAGCGGTACGCGATGCCCTGCTTGCCAAGGGGCACAATGCCCAACTGCTCGAAGCCGATGCATCGGGGCTGGCAACGTTGATCGGAGCCGATCAGTTTGACCTGGCGTGGCTGGCCCTGCACGGTCGACCTGGAGAGGACGGAACCGTACAGGGGTTTCTGGAAGTAATTGGCCTGCCCTATACGGGCAGCGGGTTGTTGGCCAGTGCA
>JBFJWU010000447.1:0-3078 GCA_041623475.1 bacterium
ACCAATGGAGTCCGGACAGGCTGGACCTTGCAAGGCAGGACATTGCCGCCAATGGATTTGACATCCAGGACGTTTCGGCTGAAATCGCCGAGGCCGTAATCGGTGCATCTGCACCGGGAAGCGTTGTTGGAGGCGCGTCCCGGCAATCACCGCTGAAGATCAGCGTTAACGAAAAACACGGTTTTTTTGCGGTGTATAACGCCGACGGCCTGATGTTGGCCGCAGACGACGCCGCGTCTGCCTGGTCAATGGTTGTGGAGACTGTCGCCGTGGAACGCGAAGACGCTGGCAGCAAGGCCGCGGTACGTGGTGCGGAAATCAGATCCAATGGCCGTCAACTGGAAATCAGGCGTGGCCCGGTCACCGAGTGGTTCAAAAACAATGCGGACGGTTTGGAGCAAGGTTGGACGATCGACCAGCGACCGGCCGGGTCGGGGGAATTGTCTGTCAAATTGCGTGCAGACGGGCTGCAACCGGTCTTAAAGAATCCCGGCGATCCAGGTACATCGTTTGTCCAGTTCCGGACACTGCAGGGTCGCCCAGCGGTGGAATACAGCAGGCTCAAGGTCTGGGATGCAGACGGGAAAACGCTGCCAGCCAGGTTTGAAGTAGCCAGGGCCGATATTTCGATTGTTGTCGACGATTCGGATGCCCGTTACCCGGTGGTCATTGACCCGACTTGGGGTGGTGATGTCGGGATCAGCACGGTCGACGTGCTGGACAGTATTGACGAAGGTTCGACCTGGAACTCCGTTCGCATCGATGTCGCAGTTACACATTTGTCGTCGCCGACGCCGGTTACGATCTCGATCGATTGCGATGACGATGGTGTGTACGGAGAGGTCGGTGAGCCGGTCTCGACAAACGTGGCGACTCCGGGGACCTATCGGCTGCAGTGCAATGGGGTTTCTGCAGTTGCAATAGATGGGCCGGGGCAGGCTCCTTTGGCCGTTTCGGCTGTTGATGCGAACGGGCACGCGGAAGAGGTGACCGGCGCGATTTCTGTCGCGAATGTCGCCCCCGAGTTTGACAGCCTGACGACCCCGACGAACACGGTTGATGAAGATTCCAGCCTGTCCATCGACGTTTACGTAAACGGTCCTGCCGATGTGGCTTCGCCCGGCGGTCGATTGCCGATCATCCGCCATCAATTCTCTGCAGGCGCGTTTCATTCCTGCGGGATTGATGATACCGGAGATGCATATTGCTGGGGGTCGGATTCCACGTACGCCGGAAACTCTGATTTTGGTCCCGGAAAATTGGGCAATGGCCCGACCCAGGGCGACCAGCAGTCGCCATATCCGGTTACAGGCGGCCACAGATTTGCTGCGGTTTCTGCCGGCTACTATCACGTGTGTGGTCTCGACGGCGCGGGCGCAGCGTGGTGCTGGGGGTCTGATGCCCGCGGACAATTGGGCAATGGTGCGGGCGTGTCCAATCAGGATACGCCTGCGCTGGTCCAGGGTGGGCATACGTTCCAGGCGATCTATTCATTTGCTGAACACACGTGCGCGATTGATGCGACCGGTGACACCTGGTGCTGGGGGCGCGACAGCGAGGGCCAACTGGGATACAGCCTGTCGACGGCAGACCAGCATGAACCGGTTCAGGTCGAAGGCGGTCACAAGTTCGCCGCGATGTCAGGCGGGTGGCAGCACAGTTGTGGCCTGACAATCGCTGGGAAAGCCTATTGCTGGGGAGCCGACTACGCTGGGCAACTGGGGAACGGGCCGCGCGGCTACGAAGACGTTCCCTATCCGGTCGTCGGTGGGCACACGTTCGCTGATATTTCATCCGGAAGCAGTTTCGGTCACACCTGTGCGATTGATTCAGATGGTGACGCGTGGTGCTGGGGTGATGATGGCAGTGGACGGCTTGGAAATGCCGGCGGGTCTACACACGTGCCTGATATCGTCCAGGGCAGCCTGCAATGGGAAGCCATTGCAGTTGGCGAAAGCCACACGTGCGGCATCGCTGTCGGTGGTGTGGGCTATTGCTGGGGCGCTGGTAGTGGCGGCGCACTGGGGATCGGGCCAACGGGTGACCAGAGCGCACCGCAGATGATGAATGGTGGACATATCCTGGCAACGATCTCATTGGGCCGCGGCCATACCTGCGCAGTAGACACCGATGGAAATGGTTTTTGTACCGGGGACGATCTTGTTGGCCGAATGGGGAATGGTCCGTCAGAGGGAAACAAGACCAGCCTGTTTGCCATCGATGGCGGGCATGCCTGGTCAATTGAACCGGGTGCACAGCAGGCTATGCAGTCGTTTGGCGGAACAGTTGCCCTGGGGAATACGTCGACCTGTGTCATCGACCAGAATGGCGAGATCTGGTGCTGGGGCAACAATGGCAACGGACAGTTAGCTAACGGTTCCAGCGGCGGTTCCAACGGCACGCCGACCAAGATAAATCCGGGTGCGATGGCCGGGAAAAAGGCCGTCTGGATCACAGGAGGGGCGCTGCATTTCTGTGCGATCGACGATGCCGGTGCGCTTTACTGCTGGGGGCGGGATGACTCTGGCGAACTGGGTGACGGGGTTGTAGGGACAAACGAAACCTCGCCCAAGTTGATTAATGGCGGGTCATTGGCGGGCAAGACCGTATCTATGGTTCGTTCTGGTACTGACGGGATCCACACTTGTGCCATCGACACAGATGGTGGCCTGCATTGCTGGGGTGATGACGCCAATGCGCAGCTGGGAGACGGTACCCAGGGATCACCAAACCAGGATCCGACTCCTAAATTGATTAATGGCGGATCGTTGGCCGGCAAGACGGTTGTCGACGTTTCCCTGAACAACTACCACACGTGTGCAGCGGCATCTGATGGAACCATGCATTGCTGGGGAGCCAATGATGATGGCGAACAAGGCGACGGTGTTGACGGGAATTTTGGTGTCCATTATGCCAGCCCGATTCTGGTGAACAGTGGGTCCGTCGCCGGAAAGACCATTGTTCAAGTTGGCGCCGGTCGCCATCATACATGCGCCCTGGACGATGCTGGAGCCGTCCACTGTTGGGGCCGACGTAATCAGGGGCAGTCAGGTGACGGTGTAGTTTCATCGACACCCC
>JBFJWU010000448.1:0-3054 GCA_041623475.1 bacterium
CGGGCAGCCGCACCGTCATGGATATTCCCTGGGTCCTGGCCAGTTTTGCGCGGATGTATGCCAGTGTCGAAGTCCTGAAACTGCTCAACTGGCAACAGGCGGTGGCCCTGCAAAGCCGCAGCCTGAACCCCGCTGATGCCAGTGCGCTCAAGGTCTTTGGTACCGAGTTCTATGTCGAATGTTATCGCGCCCTGATGGAAATCCTTGGCGCGGCCGGGCCGCTGCAGCCAGGATCTGCCGGAGCAATCCTGAACGGCCGGGTCGAAAAGATCTACAAGGCAATCCAGGTACTGACTTTTGGCGGTGGCACAAACGAGGTTCAGCGTGACATTATTTCGATGATGGGCCTGGGAATGCCCAGGGCTCCGTACGAACTGTGAACCAGGGAGCACAACCATGACCACAGGATCCCCTACTGACCCGCAGATGGATTTCGCGTTTTCCGACGACCAGCAGGCAATGATCGACCTGGCGGCAAAGATACTTCGCGACACCGTCACCCACGACAGCCTTCGCGAACTGGAGGCTTCCGGTGCCCCCTTTCACGTTGATGCCTGGCAGCAACTGGTTGACTCGGGCCTGACCGGCGTCTGCATCAGCGAAGCCAACGGCGGTGCGGGGCTGGGGCTGTCCGAGGCGCTGGCGATCCTGGTCGAGTGCGGCCGTGTTGCAGCCCCCGTTCCCCTGCTGCCGTCCATTGTCCTGGCGGCCCAGGCCATTGACAAATTCGGATCGGACCAGCAGCAAGCCTGGGTTCGCGATGCCATTACCGGCCAAAGGATACTGACCGTTGCCCTGGCAGAAGACAACGCACCAGACCCCGCCATCGTCGGCACAACCGCCGTACGAACGGGCGCCGGCTGGCGCCTGCAGGGGACAAAAACGGCCGTATTGGTGGGTCCTGCCGCTGATCTGGTCCTGGTCCCGGCGACAACCGCTGGGCAGACACTGGTATTTGTCGTTGACGTGGCAGCCGACGGCATCAATGTCGAGTCGCAGACCGGCACCGACCACAGCGTCATGGGACGGATTGTCCTGGACGGATTGGAGATCCCGGCCGACCGGATCCTCGGACCGACTGATGCCAGCCACGTTTTTGACTGGCTGCTCGCCACCGGAACGCTGGGGGTCTGCGCACAAATGGCAGGCGCAGCCGACCGCGCCCTGCAATTGACCGGTGAGTACGCCCGCGAACGCAAGCAGTTCGGCAAAACCCTCAGCTTTTTCCAGGGGGTTACCCAACGTGCGGGCGATGCCTACATCCAGCTGCAGGCAATGAAACTGACGCTTTGGCAGGCATCCTGGAAACTGGAAACCACCGGCAGCGCCGATATGGAAGTGCCCGTCGCCCGTTACTGGGCCTCCCGCGGCGGCCATTTCGTTGCCTTTGCAGCGTCTCATATCCACGGTGGTACGGGATTCGACCGGGACTATCCGCTGTATCACTATTTCCTGATGTGTCGTCAACTGGATATGACCCTTGGCAGCGAGAACCAGCAACTGGCAACCCTGGGCCAACTCCTGGCCGTACCTGGTATCAATCTGGGCGAAGCATTTTAGGCCTCAAGGGCACGCAGTCCCGCCCAATTGCCGACCGTTTTTGCCGGACCAGTGGGTACGCAAAGATTGCGCACCCTGAAAAGGTTTCGCACCGCAGGTGGGCAAAAAGGTCTGTATCTTCAAGGTTTTGCCCCGAATCTGACAATCCGCGGGCCTTTACGAGTGGCATTGGATTTGCTATGATCACAGTGTCATGCGTTATCAACTCCATACCCGGTCCCGGCAAGGCGTTCGCCACCGCCTGAACCTTGGGCAAAACCAGCGCGGGTTTACGCTGGTCGAATTGATGATTGTTGTGGCTATTATCGGCATTGTCAGCGCATTCGCATTTCAGTCAACCGCTGCGCAGAAGCCCAAACTGGAACTGGAAAACGTTCGTAAGCAACTGGTGGCTGAATTGCGCCGCGCGCGCTCGCAGGCGATTATCGATAATGTGCCCTATGTGATCTACATCAATTACGCCGGTGCCAATGACCAGATCGAATTTGTGCGCTGGGAAGACACCGACCGAGACCAGCGGTTCGAGTATCCGGGTGAAGTGATCCAGACCCTGAAAATAGTACCGGTTACACAGAATCGTGCGGGCGGCAGCATCGGGACCGGTGATCTGGAGATCATGACCATTGATCCGCTGGGCACGACGACGGTCAACCGCTGCATCGGCGGCTATACGCTGGGTGGTATTGATCCGGTTTTTGCCGAAACCGGCTGGGTGCGGACGGTCTGGGATGACGTATGTGCATTCCGCCTGGCGATTCGCAATACCCGTGACACAACTTTGTGGTCTGTGATCGACGTTTCGCCCAGTGGCCAAATCACGTTCGTGGACAGCAAATAATGCGGATTCGTAGCAACAGACGCAGGGTCGCCGGATTTACCCTGACAGAGGTCATGGTTGCGTCGGTCATCTTCCTGGGCGGTGTCGCTGCAGCGCTGCAAGCGATTGGTGCCGCAGAGTCCCAGCGGGGCGACAACAATCGCCGCCGCGATGCAACATTTATCGCCGAGCAGGTTGTCGCCCGACTGCGTTCGATGGGGACCAACAGTTGCCCCGGTGGCTATTCAATTTCGACGGACCTGCTGGCCGACCCCTCGGGAGGCGCACCGACAGATGCCGAACTGACCTGCTTCGGCACCGACGCTGCGGGCCTCGGTTCCTGCCAGCCCGATTACCCGCGAAGCACTTTTGGTACTGCGGACCTCGATTTCGTGATCGGCGGCCTGGCCGCCGGCGCCGGTGAGCTGGTCTGGCGCACCTGGGCGACAGCCCCGGTGCCGCAGGTGGTCTATCGCAATAATCCGTTTCGCGTCACCTGGAACGCCGCCTGTGACCTGCCCCTGCCCGGCAGCAAAACGGTGCGTGTGACCGTTGGCTGGGGTGACCTGACCGATGCCATTGACGACGGCCGCTATGTTGCCGTCGAGTTTATCCGGGGGCTCAGCCTGTGAGTTGTACCAATCGCCGCCACTCCGGCTTTACGCTGGTCGAACTGA
>JBFJWU010000449.1:0-3044 GCA_041623475.1 bacterium
CCGGACGCAGAGGCATCCTGGATAGAGCACATGCGGAAATTGCGTGCCGGGGACCCGATTGCCGTTCGGACGTATTTGCATACCGGAAATTACAGCGAACACCTGAAGCGATATTTTGAGTGCTTCCCCCGCGATCAGGTTCGCGTCATCTTCAGTCATCAGTTACGCCAGTCGCCGGAACAGACTCTGCGCAATATCTGGGATTTCCTCGGAGTTGCATCGGACGGGCCACTTCCGGAATTCGCCGGGATCAACGAGGCGGTAGGTGCGCCAGCAGTTCCGGTTCTGCGACTTGCGCGCCGCGCCGGCTTAATGCGTGTCCGCGGCCTGCTTCCCGCAGGAGTCAAGGACTGGATCAAGCGTCAGTTATCCAGGTCCGGCGATCGGCCGGAACTGGATCCCGAAACAGAAAACCGCCTGCGGCAGTACTTCGGACCGGGCATCCAGGAATTGGAAAGCTTGCTGGATACCGACCTTTCGGGTTGGCGCTGATCCCATGAGCGTTCAAGAACGGATTGCAGAGCTGAACAACCTGGAACAGGAGTCGGACGTATACCGGGAGCGGCTCTGGGGGGTACCGCTTTGGCGTCTGGTTCGTCTCGGGGAACTCGATTCCCTATTACGAAAACAGGGCACAATTGATAAACGCCGCTATTCACCTCCCCCGCTTCGTCGTATTGGCAACGCACTGATTTTCTCCGCGATCTCTATTTGCCAGCTGCTTCGCATTCGTCGGAAACGGTACCTGTTTATCGGCTTTCCCAGACGCACCGAAACTTCAGGCGGCTTCATCGATCCCCTTACGGATCCGCTGATCGACGAATTAGGCCGTGAAAACTGCCTCTGTCTAGAAAAACCTTTCATGGCAGTGCACAGACGGCCGGGATATGCCGGTGGACCGATCTATTACGATGCGCCATATTACGCGGCGTATGCAATGACATTGATATTTGGTTGGGTCTTCATACCTTTCGCAGCAAAACCGGCAAACCGCCTGTTCAACCAGGTTCAGTCAAACCTGACCCAGAAAACAAAGTCCAGGTTTGTATTGCTGACTTGTCTTCGTTTTGCACAATTCTGTTTTGAGCGCCAGCTTGCCCGCTTTTTTCTGTGGGTCGTCACGCCGACCCACCTGATTCTGGTCAATCGGTGGAATAACATGCCCTTTATTCATGCCGCTTATCGAGCTGGCATTACCGTCGCAGAGCTGCAACACGGTGCAATCCAGGGCAAAACAGTGCCGTACAGTTCTGAATACTGTCCAACGATCGATCCCGACCTGTTTTTTGCTTTTGGTGAATTCTGGATCGACGAAGAATGGGGGCTGCCGACCAGCCAGATCGTGGTAACCGGACATAAATACCTTGAAAACAGTGCCGAAACGATGCGGGACACTGTTGCCCGGCAACCAAGTACTATCCTTGTTGCAAGCCAGCCCGAACGGCGCGATTTTCGCACACTGTTGCCCGACTTGATGACAAGATACCCGGATGTCCTGTTTCGCCTGAAGTTACATCCCCAGGAAGTTTACAACTGGGAATCACGCTACGGTCATCTGCTCGATGCCCACGGGCAAGTAGAAGTCATCGATCAGGACGTGGACCTCTACCAATTGATCGCGGAATCGGAAGTGATACTGGGGATATCGTCTACGGTCCTTTACGAGGCGTCATTTCTGGGCGCAAAGGTCGCTATCATCAATTTTGACGGAAGCAATCTTTGCCCGGCGCTGCAGTTTGCAGGCAAATACGGATTTTATGAACTTAAATCACCTGATGGACTTGCACGCGTCCTCGCCGCACCCGCCCGGTCTGTTGGTCCGCATGGGACGCCGTTTTTCAGCGCGTTTAATCGGAAGTCAGTGTTCTCTGTTCTTGGGCAACCGCTTTAGCCGGTATTTCCCGCATTGGTTCAAAGCCATAACCCAGAACCGCAGCGTCCTGTTTTGTTTATCTTAATGCCGAATTGCTAAACTGGAACGACCCGCCGTTCACCCGACAAACGAAAGAGAAACGCAGATTGAACCAGGCAAGGCTTGCCGGTTATATCGCTGTTGTTGCCGCGTCCCTTTTGGCACTTAGCTTTATTTTTCCGCCGTTTTTCTACGTTTATCTTGCATCGGCGCCGATGGTCTGGCTGCTTGGGCTTAATCGGCGCCTGGCGCACGCAGAACTGGTACTGGTCGCACTTGTGACCTTTTCCGTTTTGATCGCTATAACCCGTCTTTTTGGCCACGAGCCCCTCGAATGGAAGCGTGTGATCATCGTCGTCTGCCATTTGTTCTTTGCACTCGGGCTGCGGCACGTGCGTTTGCCCCGATGGCAGGCTATTATTCCGTTGGGCGTGGTCGTTTTTTGTTTCGCAAGCATGGCAGCGATCGGCGTAGCTCCCAACCAGACCATGCCGGATAATTCCGAGAATTTTATATCTGTCGTGCTGATTGGATCCCTGGGGTTGTATGCGGTTCTTGGCGAGATCAAGCGCGTGAACTTGCTTCATATTGCCGTCGCCGCAATTTTCCTTTTATTCGCCCTGTGGGCAAAAGGCAGGGCCAATATCGCATCTTCCTTGACGCTCATTGCCTTGTTTGCCGGCGCATTCACGGTTCGTATCCTGGCCGGTGGAGCCAGTGCCGGCATCAAGCGGTTTGCTGCAATTTCGGTTCTGACAATTTCTGTCGTGATCGGTGTCGGCGCCCTGTTTTACCTCATAGATCTGAATTTGGCAGGCGATTTCAGCAGCAAGGGTTTCAAGGACCGGTCGCGCAGTTATATGTTGGAGAATTATTTCGAAACGCTGGAACCTGCAGCGGTTTTTCTTGGTCGCGACCTCAATTCCCTGGATTTTCTGGAAAGATGGGACGGCAATCCGCACAACTCATATCTGGCAGCCCACGCATTTTTGGGGTTGCTGTATGTAGTAACGATCTTCTTGTGTGCGGTAACTGTAATCTTACGCATGGGGTTACATCCTTTTCTGTCGATTGTTATTTTTGTGTTGAGCGCTCGCGCCCTGACCGATATTAACGTCATCGCCGGGCGCTA
>JBFJWU010000450.1:0-3042 GCA_041623475.1 bacterium
CGGCCTTTTCGACGTTGTAGGTCTCGTGGAGGATTTCAACGGTATCGCCAAAGAAATTGCCGGCCTTGAGGGACGCGATGTTGGCCGCCGCAATTTCCGGCCGTTTGCTGAACTTACCCTCGGTCCAGGTAACAGTCGGGTCGAGGGGACGATGGTACAGCCAGCTGACCAAACCCAGGGCCCAGAAATTCTTGGCGCGATCCTTCTCCTTGGTGGACAGTTCAGTGTCTTCCAGGGCACGTCGAACCTGGGTCGAAATGTCGACTTCAATGACCCTGTATGTGTCCTTGAGGGTCTGGTCATCCAGCGGGTTGCTGTCATAACCGGCCTTGTCCAGGTCTCTGTCGCCAAATGAATCGGTGTTGACGATCAGGATTCCGCCCGGTTTCAGGTCTTCCAGGTGAACCTTTAACGCCGCAGCATTAAATACAACCAGCGTATCGACACGGTCGCCCGGTGTGAATATCTCGGTGCTGCCGAACTGGATCTGGAAACTGGACACACCATAGGTGGTTCCCGCCGGAGCGCGGATTTCGGCCGGATAGTTGGGCAGGGTCGCCAGGTCAGCTCCGGCGATAGCCGTTTCGGTACTGAACAGGCTGCCGATGACCTGGATCCCGTCCCCGGAATCGCCAGCAAAGCGGACGACCGCCCGGTTGACCTGTTGAACTACAGCGTCAGGCACGCTTTCGGCTCCTTGTTACAAGTGGAAAATCAGAGGTTCCCGCGTACGGGCCTGCGAATAAGTCGAATTGACGGCGAATCATGCACGGCTGGTGCGCGACAATGCGCACGTAAAACGCGTGAGGGACGCGATGCTGTTGATACTTCAGAAAGATCTCCGCCACCCAAGTCTGGTGGAAGTTCAACTGTGCGATTCCTATCATAGCACAACCGGGGCGCGATTTCACCTGTGGAAAACTACGCCAATTATTACATCAAATTAATGTAATAATTGTGTATCTGGTCGGGCGCTCTCGGATATTCTATTTATTTCAACGTCTTGTGTGCATTCGCTTTATGTATCAAAGCACACTGAATAGTTGCGGGTTTGCGTCCTCAGTCGGGGTTGTATCCCAGGTTCGGGGAAAGCCATCGCTCTACTTCGTTCAGCGGTTGATCCCGCCGGATCGCATATTCCTGTATCTGGTCGCGGCCCAGTTTGCCGACATTGAAATAGGTCGATTGCGGGTGGGAAAAATAATAACCGCTGACCGATGCTGCCGGGGTCATGGCCATTGACTCGGTCAGTTCCATTCCGGTATTTTCGGTTGCATCCAGCAATGCAAAGATTTTGCGTTTTTCCTGATGGTCCGGGCACGCCGGATATCCCGGAGCCGGTCGAATTCCCCGGTACCGCTCGCGAATCACGTCATCATTATCGAGTTCCTCGTTCGGGTCGTAGCCCCAGAATTCGCGCCGGATCCGCAGATGCAGGTGTTCCGCAAACGCTTCGGCCAGGCGATCGGCCAGGGCTTTGGCCATGATCGACTGATAGTCGTCGTGATCCGCCTCAAACTCGCGGACAATCTGTTCCAGGCCAATTCCGGCGGTGACCGCAAACAGCCCGATCGTATCCGCCAGGCCCAGCTCGGCCGGCGGGACAAAGTCGGCCAGGCACTGATTGGGTCGGCCAGCAGGCTTTCTTGTCTGCTGGCGCAGGAACGTCAGCGTCTCCAGAGGGTTTCCGGTTTCAGGTGACAGGACGACCAGGTCATCCTCCCGCCGTTCAACAGGAAATAACCCGTAAACACCATTGGCAGTCAACTGGCCCTGTTCAATGATCTGCTGCAGCAGCCTGCGGGCATCGTCGTGCAGTCGTTTTGCCTCGTCGCCCAGGTCGGGATCGTCCAGGATCGCCGGAAACGGTTTCTTCATTTCCCAGGTCAGGAAGAACGGCGTCCAGTCAATCCACTCCGCCAGCGTCGACAGGCTGTAGTCGGCCAATACGTGGACACCGGTTTGCGCCGGCTGGGGCGGGACATATTCTGACCAGTCCAGCTGGACCGCATTGGCCCGGGCTTCGTCGAGCGGCAGGATTCGGTCTTCGATCGCGTAGCCTTCGTATGAATTGCGGATTTGTTCGTATTCTTCTGCCGTTTTCCTGGCAAAGTCCGAGCCCTGGTCCGCCGACAGCAACGTATTGACAACCGGAACACTGCGGGATGCGTCAAGGACGTGGACGGTCGGCGCACTGTAGGACGGTTCGATCTTGATCGCCGTGTGTCGTTTTGATGTTGTTGCGCCACCTATCAGTAACGGCTGGTTAAAACCTTCCCGTTCCAGTTCCCGTGCGACGTGGATCATTTCATCCAGTGACGGCGTGATCAGGCCGCTGAGGCCTATCACATCAACGTTATGTTCGCGGGCCGCGGCCAGGATGTCACGAGCCGAAACCATGACTCCCAGGTCAATGACGTCGTAGTTATTGCAGGCCAGGACGACACCGACAATATTCTTGCCGATGTCGTGCACGTCACCCTTAACCGTGGCCATCAGCACTTTTGCCTGGGGCGTCCCTTCTTTTTTTTCGGCTTCCAGATACGGGGTCAACCAGGCGACTGCTTTTTTCATCACGCGGGCGCTTTTGACCACCTGGGGCAGGAACATCTTGCCTTCACCAAACAGGTCTCCGACTTTGTTCATCCCGTCCATCAACGGGCCCTCGATCACGTCCAGCGGGCGACCGTACTTGGCAAGCGCTTCTTCCGTATCCTGATCAATGAACTCGACAACCCCTTTCAACAGTGCGTGTTGCAGGCGCTGGTCGACGGGTGCCTCTCGCCATTCGGCAAGCTTTTTTTCTGCTGCCGGGTCCTGTTTGACCTGGGACGCAAATTCGACCAGGCGTTCGGTTGCATCGGGTCGTTTATTGAGCAGGACATCCTCGACATGTTCGAGCAACTCTGCAGGGATATCCTCGTAAATATCTATCTGGCCTGCATTGACGATACCCATGTCCATACCGGCCTGAATGGCGTGGTACAGGAACGACGCGTGCATTGCCTTGCGCACGACGTTGTTGCCCTGGAAGGCGAACGA
>JBFJWU010000451.1:0-3027 GCA_041623475.1 bacterium
GGGCACGTCTGTTGCCAGGTGGATTTCGCCGGAATCCGTCAGGCGGCTGATCAACAGCGACAGCATCCATGGGTGGGTGTGCCGTCGTTCCTGATGTCGGTCCTTTGGCCAGGGGTCCGGAAAATTGATCCAGATGTGTTCAACTGAACGTGGCGGAATGAATTCCAGAAACAGGCTCCGGGCATCACCACAAAAAACCCGAATTCGTTCGGTGGAGACACGATCCAGACGCCTGACGGCCCGTCTGGTTACAGGACCGTCCATTTCGATGGCCAGCCAGTTTGTATCCGCGTGCAGGTCGGCCATGTCAGCCGTAAAGTGGCCCAGGCCTGTGCCCAGGTCCACGTGGATCGGACGAGATTGGGGGAACAGAGCTTCAAACTTGTGCACCGCCGGCCAACTGCCGGGGACAAACGTCGTTGGATCCACGAATTTTTCTGGTCAGCGAATTGTTACGTAAGCGCTGCGTCCCTCGCGGCTTTCCAGCTTTTTCGCGAGGTCCCTGGCATTGTCTTTGTCCTCGAACGACCCGACACGGACCCGATACCAGACGCCTTTGCCGTCAATGTTGGATCGCTGGACGTACGCGTCGTAGCCACGGGATTCGAGGTTGAGCGATAATCGTTCTGCACTTTCCCGGTCCCTGAATGCCGCAATCTGGACGGTATAAATTCCTTTGGGCTTAGGTTGCGGAGCGACGCTGCGCTGCTGTGCGACGGGGGCTGGTGGCTTGGCGGACGGCGGTGCCGGTGCCGGCGCCACCGCTGGTCCTGGTTGTTGTTCTGCTTGCCTGGTGGCAGGCGGAGTCTTCGTCGGTTCCTGTAACGCGGGCCTGGAACCGTCCGGGCGTATCATTTCAATTTCCGGCCCAGCGGGTGCCACTGTCGGAGCCGGTTCCTGGACTGGCTTGGCCACAGGCAGCGCCTCTGGAATCGGTTGAACGATTGTTTCCGCAATAGTCTTTTCTGCCTGTGATCGACCGACAAGGACACCGATCGCAAAAGCAGCAAGTATGCTTGCGGCAACTGCAACGGCCGTCAGCCCTGTCCTGGAGCCCGCAGTATTGGCGGGTGGTGATACTGCTTTGGGGCGACGGCTAGGGAGGGACGGCGTCATTACATTTGTTCCGGGGCTGTGACACCAATCGTTTCCAGTCCATCGGCGATTACGGCTCCAACACACCGGCTCATCTGCAGGCGCGCCGCAATCCGGGCTGGCGTATCGGCATCCAGGATTCGTTGTTTATTGTAGTAACCGTGAAATGCAGCCGCAAGGGTTTGTAAAAAATAAACGATCTGGTGGGGGGCTCGGTCATCCGCTGCTGCGACAAGTTCTTCGGGCCAACGCATCAATATCGTCAGTAATTCGCGGTCATCCTGGCCAGCAAGGTCGGCCGGTTGCCAGGATTCTGACAAATCGATTCCTCGTTCTGCTGCCTGCCGCAAAAGGCTGTGGACACGGGCGTGGGCGTACTGGATGTAATAGACCGGGTTGTCATTGGCCTGCGTACGGGCCAGGTCCATATCAAATTCAAGGTGGCGCTCGGGGCGCCGCAACAGATAGAAAAACCTGGCTGCGTCGATTCCGACATCTTCATAGACATCGGCCAGAGTCTCAAATTGTCCGGTCCGGGTACTCATTGACTGGGATTCGCCGTCTCGAATCAGCGTGACAAACTGAATAAACCTGATTTCCAATGCATCATCGGATTGCTGCAGTGCTTTCAGCGCTGCGCGGACCCGGGGTTCATATCCGTGATGGTCAGCACCCCAGAAGTCGATGGCTCGCTCAAATCCGCGATCAAATTTTTCCTTGTGGTAGGCAATATCCGCCGCGAAATAGGTTGGCTCGCCATTCTCGCGAACGACAACCCGAGGTTTTTCATCACCAAATTGGTCCGACTGGAACCACAGCGCGCCGTCTCGCGTTTCCAGATATCCGGCTGCCTTGATTTGGTCTATTTGTTCGTGGACAATTCCAGAGTCGTAAAGTTCCTGCTCTGACCGCCAGTTGTCAATGCGGACCCGAAATTTCCTGAGGTCGTCACGAATCCCGTTCAGGATTGCCGTGGCAGCATATTCGCGGCAGGTTGCCAACTGCTCGGATTCCGACATCCTAGCCAGGTCGTGCTCGCCTGCATCGACAAATGTGCGCGCAACGTCGATCAAATACTCGCCCTGGTACCCGTCGTCCGGCATGGGATACGTTTCGTCGTGATGCTGACGAACCCTGGCCAGCAGGCTTTCACCCAGTTTGTTCATTTGATTGCCGGCATCATTGACGTAGTACTCGGTCATGACCTCGTGCCCGACCCGGCGCAATAAACGCGCAACGCTGTCTCCGACGGCGGCACCGCGACCGTGTCCCACGTGTAATGGGCCGGTGGGGTTGGCGGAAACCATTTCCAGGAGGATCTTTTCTGTATCGGCCGTGTCGATCTTGCCGCCGGCATCCAGCCATTCGATGAATTCGACAAATACTCGCGGAGTAAATGACTCGTCCAGGAAAAGGTTGAGAAATCCAGGCCCCGCAATGTCCACCGTCTTGACGACATCAATGTTTTCCAGCCGCGGAACCAGGTCGGTAGCAATGTCCCGGGGGGCACGTTTTTCGGCCTTTGCCGCCATCATCGCGACGTTGATCGACCAATCGCCGTGCTCAGGGTTGTCGGGCTGTTCAATCTTGCACTTGTCGGGGATCGACGACAAGATCCCGTCCGTAACGGCTAACTCTAACTGTTGCCGGATTTCCGATTCAATCTTGGCTCTTAACATCCTCTAACCATTTCCGAATGCGGGGTCGATCGCCGGGCGGTGACCGCCACGAATAGAAAAATGATCCGATCCTGGCGTTCGCCGATTGCCACAGTACTTGCGGAGTGACGAGGTCCGAGTAAGTCACCGGATTAACTTTCTTTGGATGATTCCAGTTTAACTGACTCTGGCTGCCGCCCCGACAGCAGCATCGCCGGTGGCTTGACTGGTGACGCGAACAGAATCTCAACGTCCTGCCCGCGCCGTGCCGAAA
>JBFJWU010000452.1:0-3026 GCA_041623475.1 bacterium
ACCAGCACCTGCTGCCGATCCGGAAAATGTCGATCCAGGACATCCAGCACACCCTGTCCCGCCTGTTCCATTAACGCCGTTCCATCGACACCACACTCGTGAATGGCGTGCTGGTCAAGCCGGGCGACGGATGATCCCTTGTAGAGGTTCATGGTTCGACTAGCGAACTGAGTGCCGTGACTGGGATTGATCTCTTCCGGTGCCCCAGAGCCCCATAGATTCAGGACCCGGACCCAATCTGCTCTGATTTGAAAAAGAACAATTCCTTGCCGAGACTGGTCTCACACGTGTCACGATAAACAAGAACCAGTTCCTGGCCCTCCTTCCAGCCTGTGACAAAACTGACGTCATCGCAGCCCGGATATGCGATGCGGGTGACGACCGTCGGTCGGGTTGGGATCGACAGGTCAACGACAAAGGCCCCATACTGTGTCGAGGCGATCCAGTAGGGATCAACGGAATACCCCCCAACGACAGCCGAATTGATCGAGCAGGCCTGCAGTTCCGCGGCCTGGAGCTCGCCACACAGGCTGAAGAAATCATACAACGGCAAACCGTCGGCATCAAAAATACTGATTTGCTTGGTATTGCTGTTGTAGACCATAATCAGCGGATCGCCGTTACTTGTCGCGCTGAACGCGTTCCCTGTGAAATTTGCATTAAATGTTTCATCGCCGCCGCAATTTTCACCCCACAGTCGTTCAATGCAAATCCTTGGCCGCGAACTGAATTCGTTCCAGATCAAACGGGGTAAGGCGCCCTTTGTTAACCGACCAAAAACGGGTGGACGGGTTCCGAAAAATACTGGCGCCCCCATGTCCTCCGGCAATCGATGCCGCCATCCTGGGACTAGCCGGCCGGCATCATCCAAACCGGCAAGCAGGTATGATTGATTCCCGTCATCACGGTTTTCGCCCAGCATGACAACACCGTGCCGGTCTGACTGCGGGTCTTTGCGTGCGGTCAGGTAAAACGCATTGTTCCCGGCGGGGCTGCGGTACCAGCCACCGGCTGCAGATCGACCCGGGGTCGCCGGAGGCACCACAGCGAACCCCCCTTCGTCCCCGGCAATAACGTACGGCGAGCCCGGCGGTCCCGGAACCAGTCCCACGCCTGCGGCCGTCCCGGAGACGGGTCGGATCCAGCGAAAATCCGGAGCGGCCGCAGACGGGACGGCGAACGCACCGATTCCACCCAGTCCCAGATCCAGGTACATCCGATCGTTCACCGGGTCGACCTCCATCGCCCTGGGGGACCCCGTCAACCGTACTTCAAGACCGGGGCTGGTGTAGGAGGTCGTCCAGGTCGGTGCGGAGGCATATGCGGACTCGTGGAAACTGCTGAGATCGACGTGAAAGACGCCACAGGTTCCGTCCGCGACCCAAAGGCCTGCCAGTGTCTCGTCCTGCGCCACGTCCCTTGGTCCCAGATATCCGGCTGTGTCCCTGCACGATCGATCCACGGCATCGACCCGAATCCACCTGGATGGTTCAGTTGCCGGTGCGATATAAACGCCATTAGGCTGGCGGTCAAAGAAAGTCGTACCGGTGCTGTCGTAGGCCAGCCCCCGTGTCAACCAGACCAGATGTTCGCCCAGCATGTAGATTCGTTCAGCCGCCAGGCTCATCGACGGCCCCAGCGAGGCGTACGTGAGGGGGGATTCCGTGATTGACACCCCGTAAAACGACAGGTCGCCGATATCCGACAAGGTCGCCAGGACACGCTGGCCGGTGACCTGGGCTGTAACAGCTGACGCCGTAGCGACCTGGGCAAAAAAGAAACTGCGGTCGAAGCCAATCTGATTGGTAGCGGCGTTCCACCACGTTGCCCCCCCCTGGGAAACAGGCGGTCCGCTGTCAAGCCATAGCTGGTCAGTCGCCCGGGTTCCTGGTGCCAGGAACAGACGAGACGGCACGACAACAATGTCCGTCGCCACCGACACATACCTGGCAGCATCAATCATGGTCGTCGCTGTCAAACCATCAAACGACGAAACAGCAACGACAGGATCGGGTTTCAGCAGGCACCCTTCGCCGTCGCCAGGATCGCACAGGGGCGTCAACGTC
Organism: bacterium; assembly: GCA_041623475.1. GTDB lineage: Bacteria > J088 > J088 > J088 > J088 > JBFJWU01. The sequence continues at coordinate 2,067 of JBFJWU010000452.1, forward strand.
GTGACGGCGAGGTCCCACGCCATGACGCCGCCGGATCCGTCAGTGGCCTCGGCAGCCGCAAACAGAAACCGGTCGACCGCCGCCAGGTCGCGAAGGACAGGATTCGTCCCAAAGGGTGTACCGGACTCGGTCAGGATGCCGTCAACAGTCCCGTATGCGGCAACTTCGGAATCGCAGTCGGCCCCCTGCAACCCGTCCAGCAGCAGTGTCGCATCAAGGACCCCAACCTGCGCCATAGTGCCGCTATTGTTAATCGGTGCATTGACCAGCAGCAGCTGCGTTGAACCTGATTGATACCGGACATCGAGCAATCGGCGCGCGCCGTTCTGGCCAGCTGTGCATTTGGACCGCGTGGGATCATTGCGCGCGGACCCGGCACTGCCCAGATTGATCAGGTTGACGTCCGCTGCCCGGTCAGCCGTAAACAGGAGTTCGCCGACCGGTTGGATATCGTAAGTGCTTCGGTTGTCCCCGGCCGGAAATGATTTCAGGCCGGACACATGCAATGTATCGTCCGCCGGTTGCCGTTCCAACCAGCCCCAGGCGATGTTCTCCATCCCGATGGCGACTTTCTGCCCGGGGATGGCGTCGGCCAGCTCGGGAACGGAATTCACTGTCAGGACACCACCGGATGTCTTGCGCCGGGTTACGAAATCCAGAACCGCAAAAATCGTGACTTTCAGCTGGTCCGAAACCGCGCTATCCCCATCCGCATCGACGACGCGCAGGACCGGACGAAAAACACCGGCAAAATCATAACTGCGGAAATGTGGCAATCCCTGGGCCGAAATATTCAAGTCACTGTCAAAGATGCCGTCGCCCTCGTAATCAATCTCGATCTTCGTAATCCCGTCAAAATCGGCATCGCCCTCGTAATCCGGGTCTTCAGCAGCATAGAAAAAACGCATATCTGTCCCGGGTCGGCCTTCGGCAACTTCGCCGCCCACCGTCGTGACGATA
>JBFJWU010000453.1:0-3025 GCA_041623475.1 bacterium
AGTTGCGTTCACGACGCGCCCAATCGACTTCGTCCAGTGGGGATCCACCAGCAATAAATTCGTTCACAATCTCGGACAGCACGCCCCGTTTTCGCAAAAACCGGGGCACCTGGTGACCTGCGCCCGCTATTTGGTAGACAGACAACGCGTCGTTGCCGACAAACTGGTTTGCGTAGATCTGATCGCGTTCGTTATCGCTGCCATAGGCCACGGTCACGTTTGACGACATGTTTGTTCGATCAAGTTCGTCCGCAAGGCGCAGATACCGGTGCCGGAATCCAGCCAACCAGACAATATTTGCCAATACTCGCAAGTACGCGCGCGTCACCGTGCGTTGACGGATTCGCCACGGCAGGTCCATGCGCGTAACCGGCGAGAATCCGACAACCGAGTCCGGGCCTGCAAGCGCGCCAAACAGGCAGGCCGCGAATCCACCGCCACTGTGACCCAGAAATATTGTTCGCTCAGGTTTGACCTGCTCGATTTCATTGTGGAGAAAAACAGCCGTCGCCTCGATCGACGCCGCATATCCAGGCAATCCGCCGTGGTAAAGCGCCCGGTTCAGGTCACGGACGAACAGCAGACGTGTTTGCCAGCTTTCCGAAGCGCGCACAAACTCGAACGGCGGCCGGGCCCGGCCCTGGCTGAATCCGCCAAAAACGACGGTCAGTGGTTTATAAGGCCGGTCATAGTCGCGGTAGATCGCAGTTGTTGACTGATTGATCGCCTGCTGGCGTTCCGGACCAGACCTGGTCAAAGGGTTCATTGGCTGACAATATTGCGGGAGATGCCGGCTGGTGCGGTGCCGGAATCAGCCAAGCACCCAGGTCAAAAATCGTTCGCGAAGCGCCTCGGCCTGCGTCTTGTCCTTGTCATCCTTGCGATCGCCGTAGCCGTATCCATACGCGGTTGCATCCTGTTGGACGCCGTTGGCGACCAGCCCACCGATCTTGTCGGCGATCGGCGCGACCCGGGTCATCGTTTCCCGCAGATCCCGGCGGCGTGTGTGCTCTGGACGAACAACGATATAGAGCCGATCAACGTGATTACCCAGCAGGACCGCATCGGTAAACAGCGCAACCGGTGGCACGTCGACGATGACGAGGTCATAGTCCGACTCGCGCAAGTCCTTGCCAAACAATTCGGCCAAGCGATCAGACACCAGCAGTTCCCCCGCAAATGCCGTCGGGGTCCCGGTGGTCATCATGTCGATCCCATCCGTCAGGCCAACGATGAAGGGCTCGGGGCCGGTCCCTGCCGGGCTCGACAAATAATCAGAAATACCCATCGCCGGTTCTTTCTCGAACGGATGCCGACGGCCCTCGGGATGGCGCATATCCGAATCAATGAGCAGCGTCTTTTTCCCCGCCGCCGCAAACGCGGACGCCAGGTACCCGGACACCGTCGACTTGCCCTCACCAGACACCGAGCTGGAAATCATGACAATTACTGGGCTCGGCGCCCCCGCTGTCGCCAGCTGGATCTGCGTCCGCAGGGCACGTGTTGCTTCCAGCATGGGGTTTGCCAGGTTACGAATCTGCTCCGGCCCGACCGACCCAAGGTCCTCACCTTCGTCGAGTGTTGGCAAGGTAGCCGCAATCATAATCCCGGTTTCCCGCGTTGCTTCCGCACCGTCCGCCAGTGTGTCCATTCGGTAGTCGACCACCAGAGCAATGGATATGCCCAACAACATACCCAGCACTATTGCGATCGCAAGGTTCAGCATCGGTTTGGGAGACTCGGGCGTTGTGGGCAAAATAGCCGGATCCACGATCTGGACCGTCCCAACAACCGAGGCCTCACGTATTTTGGCTTCCTGATATGCCTTAAGCAGGAACAAGTACAGCTCAGAATTGACCCGAACGTCGCGTGATAGCGCCCCTAATTGCTGCTGCTGCCCTGGCAGCAAAGACAGTTCCTGCTCCTCTTTATGAATTGCCTCGTCAAGGGCTGCTAATTGGTCGCGGTTTGCTGCCATGGCGCTGTCCAGCGCCCCGCGAATCTGTGCCTTGATATTTTCGATTGCGGCTTTCGTGTCAACGACTGTTGGATGAAGATCCGTAAACTCCTCTTGCAATGACACCAGCCGAAACTGTTTGTCGGCCAGATCCCTGATCATCGTTGCCAGGTTTGAATCGCCGGGGCCAGGATCGATCGCGAAGAAGTCTTGAATATTTCCGTTCGCCAGCCGGGTCCGAACCGTGTTCAATTGGTTCTGGGTTAATAACGTCTTTGAACGTTGCAGTTCAAACTGGGTCACACGCTCAACGATACCGGCAGAGGTCTCGCTGATCTTCACCAGGCCTTCACCTGCCTGGAATTCATTTAACGCTTTTTCTGCCGCCTCCAGGTCGGTGCGAACATTGTTCAGCTGTTCCAAAATCATCCCCACGGAACGGCGCGCGACCAGAGACATGGATTCGATATCGTGCTCGACATACGTCCGCGCCAAGACATTGGCGACAGACTTGGCCCGTTCGGGAATCGTGTCCCGGTACTGCAGTTCCAGCACCCGTGTCCCGCGACCGATTTCGCCGACGGATGTCCGCATTCGTACCGCATCCACCGCTGCCTGAAATGGAAACCGGGTAATTTCAATATCCCCGTCCAGTTTTTTGTTCCCAGCCAGGTCAATGCCGACCGCCAGCTTGCCGTCACGATATACCTGCCCAAGTGGCAGGGTGACAGCCTCTTCAAGGCTGTCACCGTCGAGCGTAAACCGTCCGTCCTCGATCTCGATCTCATATTCAAGCGAATCGGTCGGATGGTCAGGAATTGACAATGCAACAAAAGTCACCGGCAATGTTTCAGGATCGGCAACAATCACATAATCCATCTTGAATTTCTCAACCACTTTTTCGGCAATTGTCCTGCTGCTGAGCAGGATCTGCTCACGGTCCGCGTTGGCACCCCCGCCAACACTTCCCAGGCTCAACAATGGCACGTCACTGGTGGGCGAATTGATCTGCAGGGTGACGGACACCTTGTACTCTGGTGCCATCAAGGCCGTCAAAACGATTGCGAG
>JBFJWU010000454.1:0-3024 GCA_041623475.1 bacterium
CGTGAAAAAGCCCCCGGAAACGACCAGTTCCGTCAATTGCCGCCACATCGAGGGGGTGCTCAACAACACAAATCTGGTCTGCAGCCGTTCGATGGGCACATAAATCGCAGGGAGACTGCTCGGTCCAGTTATGGCATTCATCACATCGTCCAACCGCACCAATAAGCCCGGTCAATGCGTCCGCAAGTTCCGTCACACTTGATTCCGGAAAATTCAACAGAGCGTACGCGTGCCGGGTTGCTGTTTTTCGGCCGACGCCAGGCAGGATCCGCAGCGCCCGAATGAGCCGGTCAATTGCCGGCGTCATTGTGAAAAGCGAATGTCGACCACACGTGCGCCTGGAAACGCCTCGATTAAGGATTTCAGGCGTTCGTCCTCGAGGATGGCCCGCTTGTCGAGCCCACCGTCGGAATCCGCCGCCGCAGAAGGCATCTCTGAACCCTGGTCCAATTCCCGTGAATGCGTATCTGTCTGGCCAGTCGCAGCGGCTTGACCGCCGTCGACCGAATCGCCCTGGGAAGCGAGGACCAACTCTGGCGACACGCCGGTTGCCTGCAGCACCAGTTCGCTGATCTCGGCGGACTTTTGCTCCAACAGCTTCCTCCCGAAGGTTTTTCCGGAAGCACTGAACACAGTCAACCGCGGTGGCGTCCAGTCGACACCGCCGGCAAGCAATGATTGCAGGCTGGGGATTTCTCTCAAAAGCATTTCCTGGATCTGGCCCGATGACACCGCGCGAGATGCAAATGACCGCGGCTCCGGTGTTAACGATTCAACGACCGTCGAGCCTGAAGCGCTGGCGGCGACCGGCTGGACGTTTTCGGGCGCTGCAGAATGACCAGTGGATCCGGAATTGGACGGTACGCTTGCCGCGGCACCCCCCGCAGACGCACCGGGGCCCGCCCCGCCACTGGACAAGAGGTCTTCCAGGGTCCCCAGCGGCTCTAATGTCGCCAGTCGCAGTAATGTCGTTTCCAGGACGATGTCAGGTACGGGGCTGCGTTCCAGGTTTACCAGACCCGTATGCAGTTGATCGAACATGCGATGCAGGTCCGTAACAGACAACACGCCTGCGGCCGTAACCGCCTCGGCGACAAGTCCGTCGCCGGGCTGCCCCATCGTAACGCAGCGGATAATGTCCCGGAGGCATTCAGCCAGATCCACACCAAGCCGGCGCAGATCTGCACCGCCGCGGTAGGCATCGCTAAACAGTTCATAAACCTGGCCGGGGTCGCGTCGAAAAACACCATCCCAAAGTCGTGTCGCCACATCGCGCCCCGTCAACCCAAGTGATTCATTGACGGATGCCAGGTCGAGCCGTCCGGATGCAAAGCCAATCACCTGATCTGTCAGGCTCAATCCATCCCGCATACTTCCGTCGGCTTCGATCGCAATCCTGTCCACGGCATCCTGGTCAAATTCAATGCCTTCGTTGTCCAGGATTGTCGCCAGGGTCACGGCAATTTGCCCTGCGGGAATACGTCGGAAGGTAAACTCAAGGCATCTGGACCGGACCGTATCCAGGATCTTTTGCGGTTCGGTCGTTGCAAGAACAAAAACCGCGTGAGGAGGCGGCTCCTCAAGCGTTTTCAGCAATGCATTAAAACTGGATTTCGACAGCATATGCGCCTCGTCGATAATGAACACCCGATACTTGCCTTTCGCCGGCGCATACGCAACACGGCTCAGCAATTCCCGAGTCTCTTCGACCTTCGTATGACTGGCGGCGTCAATTTCCAGAACGTCAACGCTTGAGCCCGCGGTTATCTCGCGGCAGCTGTCACAGACACTGCAGGGATTCGGTGTCGGACCATCGACGCAGTTCAACGCCTTCGCCAGGATGCGGGCTGAAGAAGTCTTGCCGACTCCCCTCGTTCCAGTAAAAATGTACGCGCTGTGAATCCGATCCTGGCTGATTGCATTGCCCAACGTCTGGGCGATAGCGTCCTGCCCCACCAATTCGGAAAAGGTCTGGGGACGGTATTTGCGTGCGAGAGCCTCTGCAGCCATTAGGATCCTGATCGTTCAGTTGCATGCGCCATGACAGTTACATTGTCGGCGTCAGATCAACCTGGAAACATAGAAAAAGTGGCCGGGATTACCGCGGCACCCGACCCCTTGCTGCGGCTGCTCCCTTCCGGGCCTGACCGGGTTCACAGAGAGCCGTCGCGCGGGTCCCGACCGTCGTACAGAATAGCAGAAGCGACTAGCTGCCCAGAGCTGCAAGCCTGGTACGGATTTGTTCGACGCGTTTGCGATTGGCCCCCAGGTCTCCGTAGCCCACCCGCGACGCGGAGCGAACGTGAATCACTCCCTCTGCAGGCACGGCAACGAACTCGACATCATCACGGAATCGAAATAATGCTGAGACAAAAACCGCGTGCAGATAGCCATCCTCCACGGTCTGAATGCGGGTCCGCTTGAAACTTTCGACGACGTGCCGAATCGCAGAGATTGCCTCGGTCGCACTGCCGGCAAACGCCAGCGGTCGAATGTAATGTCTACGGTCATCTGGCTCGGCCTGCGACGACACACAATTAGGGCTGTTGGGGCAGGGTTTCAACTTCATTTCTGTACCTCCCTGGTCATCGACAATGGCCTGTCGACCGCCGCACGCCACCGCGACGGCCATTGTCGGGCACAGCAAAATAGTCAGAAAAATCCGATGGCGACCCGGGGACCATTGATTCAAGCGGAACGGAATTCTGACTTTTAGGCCGCGCTTCATAACGGTATAATACAGCAGTGCTGTGAGCCGATGGACGCGCGCACGGCATTCCAACTTTGATTATCTGGCAGGAGTCCGGCATTGAAGACAGTGTTTGTCTGTCCATCATTGAATTTGCGGGTTGAGGGACTGGATAATCGCCCCTACTCGGTAAACGAGCGAATAACCCTGAAGCATCAGGGACGTTGGCTGCCAATGATCGTCGACGATGTCCGTGAGCAAGGTGACATTCGCCAGGTACTTCTGAAGGTGAACAGTGCTCCGGATTCCGTGTATCTCCGACGTGGCACTAGCAA
>JBFJWU010000455.1:0-2991 GCA_041623475.1 bacterium
CGTCATCCTCGGCGAGTCGTCCTCGAAATAGCGCTGCTATTCCTGCGGCGTCCCGCCTTGCGGGTGCCGCACCATCTCACGCAAATCTGCGCGACTACCTAACGCAACGTTCGTCATAGATTGATCTGGCGCGTCATCCTCGGCGAGTCGTCCTCGAAATAGCGCTGCTATTCCTGCGGCGTCCCGCCTTGCGGGTGCCGCACCATCTCACGCAAATCTGCGCGACTACCTAACGCAACGTTCGTCGTAGATTGATCTGGCGCGCCATCCTCGGTCGGCTGTCCTCTCTGCGCGACCAACTGTGGCTGGCTTTGTCTGGAAGATCCATCTTGTCCGGATCCTCTGTGCCTCTGTGGCCAATCTCCGGTTTCTTGCGATCGGCTTTTACAGATTGTGAGATTTCTATTCCGGGACGTACTCGTCTGGCGAATCCAGGTTGTTGAGGATGTCGACCGCTTCAAATACGTTGCCGATATCGTAAAAGTCAACCGATATCAGGTTGGGGCGTTTGCCGGTTTCAGCCCAGCAGTCGATCGCGCGTTCGATCAGGAACGGGTTGGAATTGGCCGTTACGGCCAGTTGCCGGTCGGGGAACGGGTCGGACAGCGTATGGTGCAGCTGGAATAACGGGCTGTCCGGCTCGCCGCGATCCAGGTCGCAGGTCATTTCAGCGGTTGTTGACGTTCCGTACCAGGTGACCCAGATGAAATCCCAGTAGTCCAGGTACCAGTCTGGTGTGTCCTGGCTGGATGTGCCAAAGACGACTAAACGTTGACCGCTGGCGATCATTTCAGCCAGGCTGGGGAACGGCTGGCCCACGGGTTGGCTGTGGATGTAGGGCAGCAGGCCCGACTCGCCGAACACGTCGGCAAGTGCCTGGATATCGCCGGAGTCGTCCTGGAAATCGATGACGACCACCTCGTCGATGTTGTTGTCCAGGAAATCCTTCACGGCCAACAGTGCATCCAGCAGCAACCGTTCACCCAGCTGGCAGAACGTATGACACAGTTTGACGACGTCGTCGTGGACCTGGATGTCCATTCCCAGCACCCGTACACCGTCCTGCAGCTGCTGTTCAATCCCAACATTGTGGTTGGGCAGTTCCCAGCCGTCGGCCGCGTTGGACATCCCGTTGTGGGTGCTGACCATGGTCATCTGTTCAAAGCTGCGATCACAAAGGTCAGCGCGGCCGTTGCAGGCGGTCGGGTTGGCGTTGCGGGGCGGGGCATCGCCGTTACCGCCGCCCAGACACGCGGGTGCCCCCATGGCTACCAGCGTGATCAACAGACCCGCAGGTACCAGGTCGTAGAATGGTTTTGCACGTTTCACAGGACTACCAACATAACCCGAATGAACTTGTTACGAAAATTTGTGGCCGTCGCACTGATTCTGGGTTCTGCATGTACCAACCGGGCACCCGAGTGCCGGATCACGGGGGACAGTGACTCCACGTTGGTGGGCAATGCAGGGTGCCTGATCGTAGACCGTGGCCAGTTGCTGGCGGTCTATACAAACCGTGAGTCGGCATGGAATTTTCCGGGTGGGGGCGCGAAACCCGGTGAATCAGCGGCCTGCACGGCCCACCGGGAAACCTGGGAGGAAACCGGCCTGGACATCCAGGTTGGCAGGCTCGCGAACCGGTTTGACAACGGATTCGTACTGTTTGCCTGCCACCTGGACCAGCCTTGGGATGGAACCTACCGGTCGACGATGGAAGTGGAACGGGTGGGGCGGATTGATCCGATGACCCTGCCCGATGACCAGTGGCGGTATCCGGAGCAGATGGGGTTGGTGCGGGCGTTGTTTCAGACGTTGGTCGCGCGCGGCTCGTAGGCGAGGACAGGTGGGGGGCATCTCTATTGCGAAGAAAGCAATGGCTTGCGGCCGACCGCCTGATCGTGTGTCGGCGGCACAACTTGATTCCCGCATCTGATTAATTGATATCTAGACGACCTATATGACCGGTTTGACTTCAAATCACCGAATATTCGTAAAACAACGACCTTGCCGTCTGGATTGACGATGGTCGAGGAAACAGTTTCGACGACTAATTTGTCCGATCCTGACGATCCACTGTCGTTGATTTCAGAAACGACCTCCAGGACTGTAAATGGTCGTACGACGACGACCCATTTCGAGGCTGGTACACGTACACGAACGCAGACTTCGCCAGAAGGACGGGTAACGGTCGAGATCCTGGATAGCAAGGGCCGGGTAATCGAGCGCCAGATCGGCGACTTGGAGCGCCTATACCTCACCTATGACACGGCTGGAAATCTGATTGAGTCTCGCCAGGGGACAGGCTTGGACGAGCGTATCACAACAATTGACTACGACCTGTTTGACCGGATGGAGACGTTGACGGACCCGTTGTTGCAAAGTACTGAATTTGCGTACAACGACGTTAATCAGGTTACCCTGCGGACCCTTCCGGACAATCAGACGGTCGCAATGGATTACGATCCCAATGAGAACCTGACCAGCCTGACACCGCCTGGACAGCCTGCACACACATTCGAATACTCTGACTTGAACCAGGAAACGGCCTACGATCCACCTGCTGTCGGGCTGCCAAATGACCGGACGATTAGCGAATATAACCTCGATCGTGACTTGGACAAGGTCATTCGTCCCGATGGGCTGATCATCGACTACGTTTACGACAATTTGGGACAACTGTCACTTGTCGACGGGCCAACGATCGATTTCTCTTACGGCTATGACGTCGACACGAAGCAACTGGTCAACGTCGACACGTCGGACGGCATCCTTATAGATCTCAACTACGATGGGCCGTTATTGACGGCTACGATCTGGAGCGGCCCTGTCGAGGGACAAGTGGAGATGTTATACGATGCGGATTTCCGGCTTGTGCAGCACATTGTTGATCAGACGGATGTCATTTCCTACAGCTACGACGATGATGGTCTGCTGACTGGGGCTGGCGGCATGGTTATCGCGCGGGATCCGATAAATGGTTTGATCGACACA
>JBFJWU010000456.1:0-2987 GCA_041623475.1 bacterium
CCGCCGGCTTCGATGACCGGCTCGCCGGCCTCGCCCTCAACAATGTTGTAAAAGAAATGGGACTGGATGTCCTGCATTTCCTCTGATTCAAAACTTCGGCCCATCAGCCGTTTTGAACCATAGATCGTGTCCTGTGGGTGGGTCAGGAATCGGCGTTTGGCCTGGTGGCCGACAATCAGGTTGCCTTTTTCGTCGACACAAACAATACTTGGCGTCGTCTGGGCACCGTTTGCCGCTGGCACAACCCGCGCGTTTCCATCCTCGACAATTGCAACGCAACTGTTCGTGGTTCCCAGGTCAATGCCTACAGCAAAATCCGTCACAGACTATCCTTGTAAGAACGGTTGTGCGCCTCCCTGCCCAACCGCATCGGTTCAGTCTATCCGAGGCATCCCGGTTCTTTCAATTTCCGATGCCTGTGCACCCCCGCCATGGGTCGCCCCGGGGTATCTGCAGGTGCCCGGGCATCGGCCCTGCTGACCGCCGGGGAGGTCACGTAAGATATCGTGTAATGCGTAAGATCCGCGCGTTTCCGACGACAAAACGCGCGAAGGACGGAAAACAAATATGTTTGATCCGAAAGGAAACAACCCCTTTGGCAACAACAGCTGACCCAGGCCAACCACTGAACGTCGAAGGCGCAGTCATTGACCGCTACGCCCAGGGCGCCGCGCAGGTCCAGCCAGCGCTCTGCTGTCCAACGGACGGATACGATCCGAAATACCTTGACGTCCTGCCAGACGAGATTCTGGAAAAAGATTATGGCTGCGGCGATCCGTCGAAGTATGTCGACGACGGGGACATCGTGATCGATCTTGGATCCGGGGGCGGCAAGATCTGTTATATCCTCAGCCAGAAAGTCGGTCCCAATGGCCGGGTTCTCGGTGTTGATTTCAACGATGCCATGCTGGACCTGGCACGTCGCCACCAGGCCGACATCGCGTCGAAGATTGGTCACGATAACGTCCAGTTCCTCAAGGGCCGGATCCAGGACCTGCAGCTTGATTTGGAGCGCGCGGAATCGTGGCTTCAACAACATCCCGTTACGACAGCAAATGACATGATCGCGATGGAATCAGAATGCGCCCGACTTCGGTCAGAAGAACCGTTGATAGCAGAAGGCACCGCCGATGTCGTTGTGTCCAACTGCGTATTGAATCTGGTGCGCCAGGAACAAAAACAACAACTGTTTTCCGAAATTTTCCGCGTCCTCAAAAAAGGCGGACGCGCGGTGATCTCGGACATCGTCAGCGACGAATTCCCGACCACGGCGATGCAAAATGATCCCGAACTTTGGAGCGGCTGCATCTCTGGAGCTTTCCAGGAACATGAATTCCTGCAGATGTTCGCCGATGCGGGCTTTTACGGCATCGAAGTCCTGGAACGGCAGGCCGAGCCCTGGCAGGTCGTTGACGGGATCGAGTTCCGGTCTTTGACAGTCCGCGCCTGGAAAGGCAAAGAGGGTCCCTGCCTGGAACGCAACCAGGCAGTTATCTATCGAGGCCCGTTCAGCCAGGTCAAGGACGACGACGGCCACACCTATTATCGTGGCAAAAGAATGGCTGTTTGCGACAAGACCTTCAGGATCCTGACGGCCGACAACAGCCCGTATTCTGCATTCTTTGATCCGGTCGAACCGCTGGACGACATCCCCCTGGACCAGGCCCTGCCATTCAACTGTGCGACAAACGCGACTCGCGACCCGCGGCAGACCAAGGGACAGGACTACAGCGAAACACGTCTGACAAATGGCGACGCGTGCGGACCGGATGGCTGCTGCTGATCTTGCACGCCTGATGTGACCCAGCGCACAGAATCTGCCCTGACGAGGAAGCTAATATATAAAGGCTGGTCGACTTTTAGCGCACGGAAATGATGCGTTTGCGCGGTCCGTGTGCAGTCGCAACTCGTGGGGAGAAATTGGCGTGACAAAGCGGATATTTGGCTGGGTACTTGCAAGTGCCCTGTCGATGGTCGGATGTACTTCCGGGGAACCTGGCGAGGGTCAATTAGCGGCCCGCATTTTCCTGAAAGACCTGGGTGCCTGTGCGGGCCTGGAACTCACCGTCTCATCCGACAAACGCGATGCCGAGACGTTCACAACCGGACCCGAGGGGTTCGTCGAACTGGGGACATGGACCGACCAGCGCCACGAACTATTATTTGCCGCACCAGGTTATTTGCCGCTGGTTCGTGACACCCGGTTGCAGGCGAATCTCGTCAATGACATGGGAATCATTGTGATGAAACCGGAAACCGTCCCGGTATCGGGCAAGATCAGCATGTCAGACGGCGGTTCAGCACGGGGCGCGAATATTGTGATCGGCGGCAATGCCGTCGGCAGCGACGGCACATCACTGGACTGCGACGCAACGTTGACTATCAACAACGGAGTCACGACGACATCCGTGCAAACTGCTGACGAGTTCACCCTGCCCGCCACCGCCGATGACGATGGAAATTTCCTGACGCGTGTTCCACGCCGAAGCCGTGGAATCACTGCCCGCGGCAGCCATACCGGTTACGCCGACCGGCAGACCCAGGTCAGCTCTGCGGTCTTGTCCGCAGCCACCGACGCCTTGCCGGCAACCATCGACAACCTGGTATTGGATCCGCTGACCGGATTTATGAACATTGTCGACGGCGCCTATACGGCGTCCACGACAGTTACCGTACAATTGAGCGCATTCAACGGCGTCAATGAAATGGCGGTGGGCGAGCGCATTGGCCTGGAATGCCTGGCCGGAGACTGGGTCACCTATGCGGCGGTAACCAGCGTCGCGATCAGCGGTGACGACGGCGCCAAGACAGTCTGCGCGTCCGTACGCAATACATTTGGGCAGACCGTCAATGGAATCGAAGCAGGCATTTTGCTGGACACGACTCTACCGTCCGTCGCGATTTCTGCTGCAGCGAAATCCGCGACCAGCGTCGTCGTGCTCAGCCTCGGCGGATTTGACGGCGGCAGCGGTATTGACAGCCTCGCC
>JBFJWU010000457.1:0-2986 GCA_041623475.1 bacterium
ATTTCTGGCGCGACAGGCCTGGAAGAAACCGAGATCGAGCGCATGATCAAAGAGGCCGAGGAACACGCCGACGAGGACAAGAAACGGCGTGAACTGGTCGATGCCAGGAACCAACTCGATTCCGTGATCTACCAGATCGAAAAGACCCTGGATGAGCAGGGCGATGCACTCGGTTCAGACGACCAGGACAAGATCAAGGCGGCGATCGAGGAAGCGCGCAAGGCACTGGAGGCTGACGATGTTGCGACGATCGAGGCAGCTGGCCAGGCTCTGGCCGAGGCCAGCGCGCAACTGGCACAGGCCGCTCAACAGTCTGCGGCAGCAGATGCCGGTGCCGACGCAGCGGCTGCGCAGCCCGAAGGTGGCGCGGATGACGATATTATTGACGCCGAATTCGATGACAAGAGTGTAAACTGATCGACACTTTTCCAGGAGGATTCGAATGGGTGACAGGTCGGGAACAGGTGACGTCATTCGAGAGGCGATTGCCACTGGTGAGCAGATGAGCCGTATGCTGGATGATGCGTTCGGCTTTGGTGTTCAACGGGGCGGCCAATGGACAGAGGTCTGGCGGCCGCCTGTCGACCTGGTCGAAACGGCGCAGGAGTTCGTATTCAGGGTTGAACTGCCGGGCATCGACAAATCTGACGTGGAAATAGAAGCCGACCAGCGGTCCCTGGCGATTCGCGGTGAGAAACGCCAGACCCGCGAGGTGGATCAGCAACGTTTTCACCGGATGGAATGCGGATATGGACGTTTTGAACGCCGGTTCGGATTGCCTGTCGATGTTGACCCGGACGGTGTTGAGGCCAAGCTGGAAGACGGCGTACTGGTCATTCGTGTACCGAAGGTGTCGACGTTGTCCAGTCGCAGGGTCGAGATCCAGGATTAATACTGACGGGCCTGCCTTGTGCAGGTCCGATTAGCCGGGGTTGGTAATGCAGGATTATTACGAGGTCCTTGGTGTACCCGAGGACGCGTCAGCGGACGCGATCAAAAAGGCGTATCGAGAAAAGGCACGGACCTATCATCCGGACCTGCACCCTAACGAACCCGCTGCTGAGGAACGGTTCAAGGAAATCAGCGAAGCGTATGCGGTCCTGTCGTCTGCAGACAAACGGCAGGAGTATGACCAGGCTCGCCGTTTTGGCGGTGGTGCCGGTGGGTTTCCCGGCGGTTTCCAGGTCAATCTTGAAGATCTGTTCGGGGCGGGAGGAGCCCAGAGCCTGTTCGAGGATGTTTTCGGGTTTCGTTCGCCGACGACACGGAAACAACGTGGTGCAAACGCGCAGTCGTCAATCACCATTCCGTTTGAACTTGCCGTTCGCGGTGGGCCATTTGAGGTCAGTGTCCCCGTCCCCGAAGCCTGTGGTCAATGTGGTGGCGAGGGGACGACACAGACATCGGCAGGCGGGTGCCCGGATTGCGGTGGTCGGGGTGTGATCGGGTCAGCACGCAGCGGTGTCCAGTTCTCGCAAACGTGTCCCCGATGCGGTGGCTCGGGTGCTGGCAGCGTCCAGTCCTGCGGGCAATGTGGTGGTGACGGGTACTCGTTACGCAACCACGACATAAAAATTACCATTCCTCCGGGAACGGATTCCGGGGCAAAGTTGCGGCTTAAGGGCAAAGGATTCCCCGGACGATCCGGCGGTCCGAGCGGCGATTTGGTCGTTGCCGTCAAAATCACGCCGCATCCATGGTTCCGGCGGATCGGTCAGAACATCATCCTGGCTCTTCCCGTGCTGCCGTCTGAAGCTGCCGCCGGTGCAACAATCGACGTACCGACCGTCGACGGGATCAGCACGCTGTCGGTTCCGGCCGGATCTGCTGCCGGACAAAAATTGCGCATGCGTGGCAAGGGAATCAACCTGAAGGGCGGCGGGCGCGGCGATCAGATCGTCGAGCTGGTAGTGACTGTGCCGCCAGACCTGGACGAGCAGAAGGTCGAACAATTGCGGCAGGTCGAGGCCGGGTTTGACCCACGGGCGCATTTTGACCTGGAATCCGAACCGGTGGGCGAGGGGCACGGCGCCTGACGGGCTTGTTCCGTTCTGTCGCGAGTGCCAACCAGACAGGTTCGATTTCCCGGAACCTCCAGTTATCGTTGGAAAAATTAGCGACAAACGGGTCTGGAATTTCTGGAAATCGCCGTATGATTCTGTTTTAATACGTTCCATGGGCTGGTTCCTGCCACCGACGCGCATCGTCTTGCCGCAAGTCACGCATTTGCAGCCAGGGATCGTGTTTGTCCTGGCCCTGGCAGTAACCGTTGTCTTTGCTGCTCCAAGAGCCGTTGCGCAGGGTGATGAGGAAGCGATTTCGTTATTGCAGCCTGCTGAAGTTGTTGACCAGATTCGTATGTCTGCCAGCGTCGTTGTCGAACTGGTCAAAGAGTATGAGCCCACCAACGATTCGCTGGTCCTGAATTGTCTGAAGTCGAAATTGAGCCAGTTAAAGCTGCTTGAAGCTTCGGTATTGGCCAGCGCGGCTAAACGCAGCGCTGGGTCGGCGGCCGAGCAGCAGGCGGGGGCCGATTCAGCGGCAGGGGAAACCTGTGAGTTGTTCAGCGGCTTCTGTACTGCCGGAGCAGATGTCGGCGGTGCATCGGGGGACAAGTCGGAGCCGTTGCAGTCGTCGCTGGACCGCTCTGCACAACTGGAAGAGGAAGCCCGGGCTTGCCTGAGAATCGACAGTGGCCAGGTGGTTGACTATCTCGCACAGGCGCCCGAGCCGGCGCCCGAGATCATTCCCGAAGTACAGGTCCTGCCAGACCCGACATTTGTCGAGCCGAGTCCGGTTGACCGGCCGTTGTCGGGCCTCGAACGCCGTTGAATTTGATCCGATCCTGTGACTTTGCGGCAGGCACCCCTTTACTGTGTCCTGACGGTCGTCTGGCTTTGCCTGGTCCCGACAGTTGCGACAGCCGTGCTGGCGCCGTTGGAAAGCGGGATATTCCTGGGACCCCTTGTCGCGCACGTCGACCTCG
>JBFJWU010000458.1:0-2980 GCA_041623475.1 bacterium
CACGTCCAGCCTCCGATTGTGACCCGCTTTCCGCCGGAACCCAACGGCTACCTGCACATCGGGCACGCCAAGTCGATCTGCCTGAATTTTGGTATCGCCGGCGAACATGACGGATCCCGTTGCCACCTGCGTTTTGATGACACCAACCCTGCCAAAGAAGAGCAGGAATTCGTCGACTCGATCCAGGAAGACGTCCGCTGGCTGGGATTTGACTGGGGTGAGCACCGCTATTTTGCCTCGGATTACTTTGAGCAATTGCACGATTGGGCGGTCCACCTGATCCGTAACGGCGAGGCCTATGTCGACAGCCTGTCCGCGGACGAGATCCGCGAGTATCGCGGCACCCTGACCGAACCGGGCCGCAACAGTCCCCACCGGGATCGGTCCGCCGACGAAAACCTGGACCTGTTTGCACGGATGCGGGCCGGCGAGTTTCCCGACGGTGCCCACGTCCTGCGCGCCAGGATCGACATGGCTGCACCCAATATCAACCTGCGTGATCCAGTCATCTACCGCATCAAACACGCCCACCACCACCGGACCGGTGACGATTGGTGTATCTATCCGTCGTATGACTTTACCCACGGGCAGTCGGATGCGCTGGAGGGGGTCACCCATTCGCTGTGCACCCTGGAGTTTGAAGATCATCGGCCATTGTACGACTGGTTCCTGGACAAGTTGCCGGTCCCGACAAAGCCCCGGCAGATCGAATTTGCCCGCCTTAACCTGACATTTAACGTCCTCAGCAAGCGCAAACTTAACGAACTGGTCAGTGGCAACCACGTCACCGGCTGGGACGACCCGAGAATGCCCACCATTGCGGGCCTTCGGCGCCGCGGTTACACGGCGGAATCAATCCGCGAGTTCTGCAGCCGCATTGGAATCTCCAAGGCCAACAGCACAACCGATGTCAGCCTGCTGGAATATTGCCTGCGCGACGACCTGAACGCGCGGGCACCACGGGTCATGGCGGTCATTGATCCCGTCAAACTGGTCATCACCAACTACCCCGAGGACCAGGAAGAATTCTTCACCGCCGAAAACAACCCCGAGGATCCGGACGCCGGTACCCGGGAGCTGCCGTTTTCCCGCGAGCTGTATGTTGAACGCGAAGATTACATGGACGATGCCCCCAAAAAATGGTTTCGGCTGGCTCCTGGTCGCGAGGTACGGCTGAAGCACGCCTACTACGTGACTTGTCAGGAAGCGATTCGCGATGCCGACGGCAACCTGACCGAGCTGCATTGCACATATGACCCGGAATCCCGGGGCGGTGGAACACCCGACGGTCGCAAAGTTCGTGGCACACTGCACTGGGTCAGCGCCCGCCATGCGGTCGATGCCACCGTCAACTTGTATGACCGACTGTTCGCGGTGGAAAATCCGGACAAGGCCCCCGAAGGCGGATCTTGGCTGGACAACATCAATCCGGACTCATTGGCGATCCGGAACGACTGCAAGGTCGAACCCAGCCTGGCTGACATTGAACCCGGCACCAATCTGCAGTTCCTGCGAATGGGTTACTTCGTTGCCGACCCGGTCGAGTCGAAACCGGGGCAACCGGTGTTCAACCGGACCACGACGCTGCGGGATTCCTGGGCCAAAATCGCCAGCAAAGGCGGGTGACCACCGGCTTCATCGCTGCCAACATTGGCGCCGCAGTGACCCTGGCGTTGGGACTGCTGGGCCTTCTGGCACCTGGAAAAGCCGCCAAAGTCACCAACCTCCAACCACTCGGCAAGACCGGCACGTCCGAAATCCGTGCGACCTACGGCGGATTCTTCGCGGCGCTGGGTGCGCTGTGCCTGGTCAGCCAGGCCCCACCCATCTGGCTGGCCACCGGCCTGGCATGGCTGGGGGCCGCCGCCGGCCGTGCCCTCAGCGTCGCCGTCGACCGCAACAGAGACCCGAAGAACCTTGTCGGTATCGCATTTGAAGCCATAATCGGCCTGCTGCTGTTGTCGTATATGGTGCCGGGTTAGCCCCTGGTCGCGCCCCTGGCCAGCAGGTGATCCGCAATCGCGCGGGCGCGACCTGTACGCCAGCGGACGCTCAGCCCGCCGCTTGATTTTGCAAACAGCGCCTCGACATTGAATTGCGTTGTCAAAGAATCCGAATCGACATTCGTCAACCGGATATTCGCAGCCGCGGTTTCAATTGGATGGTCAAAATGAATCATGTATGGCAGCGATACGAACATGGATTCCTGTGTAATTACCAGCGTCCCGGCCACACCGGACTGGTAGCCCCGACCTGATCGCCGGTGCGTTCCGCGGAACTTTCGATACGACAGCGCGCAACTGGTCCCTTCCTCGTCGAACAGGATCCCTTCCTGCTCAAACCGGGTCCGCAGCTCGGCCGGGACCTTGCGCAGGCCAAACAGTCGATATAGCAGGTTCTTGCTCACGACCCGTCCCCACGTTCGGTCATTGCCGGATTGTCCAGTACCAGCCTAATCCTCACAGATCATCCCCCCGGCCACGCCACCCCGTACATAGTTCAAACACGTCCCCAGGGTGATCGTCCAGCCAAAGCACTGGCCGCTTGTCCGGGTATCCGACGGGGTCGCATCCGACGCAACGCAGACGCTCTGGCAATCGGCGCTGTCCTGGCAAACCGCTCCGGCATCCCGTGTCGGCAGGTTGCATTGCTCCCGCTGCAGCAGCCCAAACCGGCCCCAGTGCCCGCCAGCTGCCTCACAGGATGCCCGGTCGGTCTCGACCGCCATCGCGGCCACGGCCAGTGTCAAGACAAAGAAACAAACCAACAAGGCAAAACGCCGACCGGTTCCGAGTGTGCCGGACCCGACCAGGCTAATATGAACGGCCCTGGACACATGCCTGCTCACGGACCGGCGTGCCCTTCAACCCTCTGGATCAAAACGCTGCCCAATACGCACTCAGCCGCCGGCGGCCCGTGATTTTGCCGATTCAGCCGACACAATATTTCTGCATTCATTCCCCTGCTCAAGCTCTGCAAG
>JBFJWU010000459.1:0-2953 GCA_041623475.1 bacterium
AGTCAATTTCCGCGTCATTTCCAGTTTAATTACCGGGCATCAACCAGCGGCGTCAGGACCGGGTCCCATTTGTAACGGTTGTAGCTGCCGTCGGAGACTTTCCTGCGGAATTCGGCGGCATCGATCAGCGTCGTTTCCAACACAAATTTTGATGCGGTGTCGACCGGCTTGCATTCCGCTTCCATTTTGTCCAGCACGGCGAATGCCGCATCCTTGCCCTTGAGGGTCAGTTCGGCCTCGGCCAGGTACAGGTACCAGAGGGCGAATTTCTTTTCCTGGATCGGTCGTAATTTGTCCAGGTACTCCATGCCTTTGTGGATATCGCCGACGCTGACCGGAAAGGCCGGGGCCTTGATATAGATCTTGGCCAGGGCGATCAGCGGCGCGCCCCAGTATACGGTTGGATCCTTTGCTTCGATCGCAACCATCTGGTCGCGAAAACCAGGCACCATGTGGGCGGCGTCCAGCAGGCCGTGGCTCACTGTTTCCATTCCGACAAAGGCACCTTTCCAGAACGCAGCCCAGCTGCTGTCCGGATGATGTTTGAGGACTTCGATGGCCATCTTGCGGCCGACGCGGCTGATCTCGACCCTGGGTTTGCCCAGATCTGCCAGTCGCCAGGTGTTGTAGCAATAAAAGGGTGCCCATTCGCCGTATTCCCGGCGTTTCGTTTTTTGAAATGCGACCCACAGTCGTTCCAGTGCATTGCGGGCGGCTGGTTCGCTGAACTGCCCGGGCCGGATCAGTGGATACTTGCTGTCCAGTGGGCGCAGCGGGTCCAGCATGGGTAGGGGCAGTTCGGCGAAGCCGGCCAAACCATGTCCCGGTATGACTGTCGTCGCTGCCAGCGCGGCTGTACTGGTAACGGCCTGTCGTCGATTGAGTAGAACGTGTTTCACTTTGGTCAACATACTCCACTGAACCGGATTCATCAACCGACATTACAGGTCGGGGCGCACGGGGCAATCCGGCGTTCGCGGGAGACCGCGTGTTGCCAGTAAACTGTTCGTACTTATAGGCTTTTACGAATAGAGTGGGGGTGCCTGATATGTCCAGACGCGACCAGATTATCCTGACCGACGACGAGATCGTTGAGTTCCTGTCCGAACAGCGAACGGTCATTCTGACAACCAACGGGCACGACGGTTATCCGCACCCGATGCCGATGTGGTTCTGGCGGCACCCGGATGGCACGATTGATATGGCCACCTATGAAAAGGGGCAGAAGGTCCGGAACATAGAGCGCGACAACAAGGTGTCGCTGCTGGTTGAGTCCGGGACCGAGTATACCGAACTCAAGGCGGTATTCATGAAAGGCACAGCCGAGCTGATCCACGATGCCGAACTGGCGGTGGATACGATGGCTCGAATGAGTTTTGGTGACATCGACGCGATGGAACCGGAACAGCGCGCCCAGATGCGCGAGGCGATCCGCCCCCGCGCGCTCAAGCGGGTTGTGATCCGGGTGACGATCGACAAGACCATCAGTTGGGACCACAGCAAGCTGGGCGGGACCTACTGAGGCAGACGTGATTCAAATTGTACTGGCGGCGCTTGCCGGGCTGACTTTTTCGGCTGCGGGTCCTGTCGAGGCCCCGCCGACGCTGGGCGAACGGCTGCAGGCTGGCGCCCGTATCCAGGTTATCAACGCCCACCCGGATGACGAAACACTGGTTGGCGCGATCCTGGTCGAAGCCTGTGTCATTAACGGAAATGCCTGCCGGTTCTCGGTGCTGACACGGGGCGAGGGTGGGGATTGCAGCCTGAGGCGCGGTTGCCCGCCGGACCTGGGCACGTTCAGGACCAACGAAATGATCGCCGTAGCAGGCCGCTATGGCGCGGAAGTGTCATTTGGCCCGTTTACAAATTTTCCACACTACACGACCGGCGGGCAGGCCTGGATCAATCATATCGCAGCCAGTTGGCGGGCCGAAGGCGATCCGGTTCGCTGGATTCGACAGGAGATCAACAGATTCCGGCCGGATATTGTCATATCCGTGGATCCCGGACATGGGTTCTACGGTCACGACGAACATATCCTGGCTGGCGCGCTGGTCGAAGAAGCGCTGGGTCTGCGCCGGCTGACCTACGGTGCTGCCTCAACGGCAGAGGCCCCCCTGACACATAAGCCGGATGTCCTGTACCAGGTGCTTAACAAATACAGGCTGTTCAAACCGATTGTGGGCAATGACCCGTTGCCGGCGAGTGAGACCTGGGATGCCCGCCGACGTTGCCAAGGCCGTAAATGCATTGAAATCGCCAACGAGATCGCCTGGCTGCATGCCAGCCAGAAATGGTCAGGGATCCTGGTGTTTGATATTGTTCACCGGTTTGTGAAGACAATTTATCTGCATCGACAGTTGGTTCCGTGAACAGCTGAAAAGACGGGAACTGGATTCTCATTGATTGATTGTTCTACAGTGGGGTCTGGCTGTTGACCGGGGGCCGAGCTGCCTCCGGCGGGTCGCCTTTTGCTTGCCCAAAAGGCTCCGCCAAAAGGGCCCCTGGCCGGGGCCACAGGAAATGAACTCGTTACCACTCAGACAGCATTTCCTTGCTGGATGGGCAGGTGCGGGGGCGGATTGTCTGCCACGGCGTGCGCGATCGTGGGGTGTTTTCGGGTTTGTTGTGCTTGGACCCGATTCGTCCAGGACCAGGCGATTTCCCAATCTTTTTGTGTCCTTCTGCCTTCTCTCTCCGCGCGCTCTGTGTTCTCTGTGGTGGAAAAAGTCTTTTTTTCCTCTTTGTCCTCTGGGGAGGACATCGTTTCTATTTCGGTATCAGGATTTCTTTCGTACGAACAGGCTGGCGATGTCCAGGCGGACCAGATAGAGGGCGGGGACGAAAAACAGGATCAGGACCGTGCCAAAGATCAGGCCGTAGCCCATCGTCAGGGCAGCGGGTTGGATGAACTTGTCCAGGCCGCCGATGCCATAGACAGTTGGAAGCAGGC
>JBFJWU010000460.1:0-2937 GCA_041623475.1 bacterium
CGAAGTCGAAAGCTACCTGCATTACAAGGGGCACCAGTTCACCCAGCGATTTGATGCAAACACCTACCTGTACGTCACCAAGGCGATGGACCTGTTTGACCTGCGCGCCAAATTTGGCACCCTCAAAAGTGCATTTTCAGGATTACGCGCCCGGTCCCTGGTCGTCAGCTTTTCGACCGACTGGCTGTTTCCGCCTGCCCAGAGCCGCGAAATCGTCCAGGGCCTGCGGGCAAACCTGGCCGACGTGACCTATTACGAAATCGAGTCCGATTACGGTCACGATGCGTTTCTGCTGGAAGCTGACGAGCTGACCTACATCATTTCAATGTTCCTGAATCGAGTCGAGGAAAAAGGAGAGAGCCGGTTTGGCGCAAGTCCATCCAAGGTTTGACCGGTCCGGCGAGTCCCACGCGTCCGAGCGTCGTTTCGATTCATTTATCGAACAGTACGTCCCGACGGGTGCACGGGTAATTGACCTGGGCTGCGGCAGCGGAGAACTGCTGGAACACCTGATTGCGACCCGGCAGGTCAATGCCCGCGGTGTCGAGATATCGGCCGGTGCTGTCAAGAACTGCATCGAAAAAGGCCTGAGCGTCTATCACGGGGACATTGACGACGGGCTGGTTGATTTTGACGACCAGGTTTTTGACATCGTCGTCCTCAACGAGACGCTGCCGATGCTCCATCATCCCGACAAGGTCCTCAATGACATTGTCCGCATTGGCAAAAAGGCGGTCATTACGTTTCAGAACGCCGCGTACCTGCCGCGTGTCGCACGTTTTATCGAAACTGGCAGCGTCAATGACCTGTGCCTGACCAGTGACACCTGGCACAATTCCCCCAATATCCACCCGTTTTCGATTTCGGACTTTTGTTCGTTATGCGACTCACTGGGCATCCAGGTTAACGGCCAGACAATCGTCGACGAATCGTATCGACCACTGTCCGGTTTGTCAGCGAAATGGCCCAACCTGTGGGGATTCGCTGCCGTATTCTGTGTTCATCGCAACTGACGTGCCCCCTGCCGTCATTGGGCGTGCGCCGACGACACGACCAAAACTGCTGCCTGCGATAACCTGGGGATTGGCGTGTGTCGCTGCGTGGACGCTGAATGGGTGCTCCGGCAATGGCGAAATCCCCCCGCTGACAGACCTGGCCGTTATTCCCCTGCCAACATCTGTGACTGATCAGCCAGGTCGCGCGGCCCTGGGATGCAACACCCTGATTCAGATCGACGATGCCTGCCCGGATTGCGTACCCGCCGGCCAGGAATTGATTGTTTCAATTCGCCAGGCACTGCAGTGCGATGGCAAACGTGGCGCCACCGGCCCACCGATTCGATTCCTGGCACCTGCAACCGACCTTCCGCCAGAATCGTACCGCCTGCAGATCCAGCCCGACCAGATCACCGTAGCTGCCAGCGACACCAACGGTTATTTGTACGCCGCCCAGACCCTTCGCCAGCTCGCACTGGCCGTCGCTGCCGATGACAAAGACCCGGTGCAACTGCCTGCGGGCGTGATCGAAGACCGGCCACGTTACGCCTGGCGAGGCCTGATGCTGGATGTCGCGCGTCACTTTTTTACCGTGGACCAGGTGAAGCCGTTGATCGACGCCGCAGCCGCTTTGAAACTGAACCGCTTCCACCTGCACCTGACCGACGACCAGGGCTGGCGAATCCACATTGATTCCTGGCCGCGGCTGTCAGAGGTCGGCGGGGCAACCGAGGTCGGCGGTGGCCAGGGCGGGTTCTACACCCAGGCTGAATACGCGGACCTGGTGGACTACGCCGCCCGGCGGGGCATGATCCTGGTCCCCGAAATTGACATGCCCGGGCACATCAACGCGGCGCTCAGCGCCTACGGAATCCTGAATTGCGACGGTGTCCCGGCTGATCCCTACACCGGCACCGACGTCGGGATCAGCAGCCTCTGCCTGGATAACGACGCGTCCCGCCAGTTTGCCGCCGATGTGATCGGCGAAGTCGCGGCGTTAACGCCCGGCCCGTACATCCATATCGGCGGCGACGAAGCGTTCGAAGCCGACGATGTCCTGTACGCCCGGTTTATCTCGGACATCCGCGATATCGTTGCCGACAACAACAAGACCATGATTGGCTGGGAAGAGGCCGCCGAAGCGGTGTCCGACGGGACCTGGATCGCCCAGCAATGGCTGTTGCCCGAACGCATCCTGCCGGCCGCCGCCGCTGGCGCGCCAATCATCCTGAGCCCCTATGACCGGACCTACCTGAGTTTTATCTACGATACGGACTTTCCCGTGGGTAACGTCTGGGCCGGCGCACTGGATATTTACACCGCCTACGACTGGGATCCTGACACGTACGCCAAAGGCCTCGACAGCGCCCGGATCCTCGGAATTGAGGCCGCCGTCTGGACGGAAAAGATTCCAACAATTGCCGATGTCCAGCTGTCACTGTTCCCGCGATTGCTGGCCACGGCCGAGGTCGCCTGGTCAGACCAGGCCCGGCGACAAGTGGACGATTTCATAACCCGTGTTGCGTCGCTGCAGCCGCTCCTGGACCAGTTGCAGCTGAATTATTACCAGACCCGTGACATCCCCTGGCCTGCCCCGTCAACAAGTGCGACCGCCCCCTGAATCGTATATTGTGAAGTTCTAAGCCGAACACAAGGATTCAGACGTGTCATCCAAACAACTGCTGAAACTGCAGAAAAAGGCGCAGAACCTCAGTTCAAAGGCCGCCTACGAAAAGGCGCTCAACTGCTACGAGGAAATGATTCGCCTGGCCCCGACCGACCCCAAGATCTGGGTCCGCAAGGGCGACATGCTGCGCAAACTTGATCGCAATGACCAGGCCGTCAAGGTCTACGCACGTGCGGCGGCCAAATTCGCTGTCAGCGGCTATCTCTTGCAGGCAATCAGCGTCAACAAGATGATCCTGGATATAAACCCGGACCA
>JBFJWU010000461.1:0-2929 GCA_041623475.1 bacterium
GCCGAACGCGCTAGGCGGCGCGGAGTCGGAGCGCCTCCCTCCGATTGGCCAACCGGTCCAGAAACAGGATCCCGTCCAGATGGTCGATTTCGTGCTGCAGGGCGATGGCCATGAATCCGCGCTCGTCCAGTTCGACCGAATTGCGATCCGTGTCCACCGCGGCCACCTGGACCCGTCTGGCGCGGCGCGTATCGCCGATGTAGCCGGGGATCGACAGGCAGCCTTCGCGGGTAATTGTCCGGCCACTGGCAAACGTAATCCGAGGATTAACCAGCACACGAACCCCGGCTTCGTCCGGCGGGTTTCGGAACCGCGTCTGGTCAATCACCACCAGTCGTTTCTGGATCCCGACCTGGGGCGCCGCGATTCCGACGCCCGGATTGGCAGCCAGCGTATCCACCAGGTCGGTTGCCCATTTGTTCCAGTCATCACGATCCAGGTCGATGTCCGTACAGCGGACGCGCAGCCATGGATTCGGATACAGCACAACCGTCCGCACCGCCATCAGAGGATCACCCCGTCCAACGGGACCACGTGGACCTCCATGTCCAGTTGCCCCCGCAGGTCATCCGCCAGCCCATCCAGTCGGGCATCGCCCGCATCGACGTCGACAACCATCACAAACAATGGTGTCCCGTCGGCGGTGTTCTCCTGACCACGGCTGACATCAACGTCCAGGCCCAGAATATTGCAGCCCAGTTGGGCGACCGCAGCAGCGACCGTGGCAACAATTCCGGGCCGATCCGTGCCGTAGACGCTGATGCGATGGCTGGGGGCAGGCCGTTGCGGCGTATCGCGGTCCGGTTCGCTGACCGGGCGGACATCAATGGCCAGGTCATCAGGCAGGTCCGACAGGTCCAGGTCCGTTGCCTCGCCCGGCAACGATGCCAGCAGCATCACCGCAAACCAGTCCCGGAACCGGCTCATACTGGCATCTTCGATGTTGATACCACGGTCGCGCAACGCCCCCGTCAACTGGGCAACAATGCCGGCCCGGTCCGGGCCAATGGCGGTGATCCAGTACCAACTGGTCATATTGTTGCGTGCATTTATCCCGGGATCACACCGTTACGGCGCGGTGGCCGGGGACGCTGCTTGTTGGCATAGATCGCCAGGCGCTTGATCAGGTCAGCCCGCAGGCATTCGGGCGGAACGATGTCGTCGACGACCAGTTCGGCACCCAGGCGCATGATGTCAATGTCTTCCTGGTACTCGGCCCGTCGCTCTTCGACAAACTTGTCCCGTTCGGCCTCGTCCTCGATCGCTTCGATCTTGTTGAAATACACAGCATTAACGGCCGCTTCGGGTCCCATAACTGCAATCATGGCCCCGGGCAGCGCGATCGTCGCATCGGGCTCGAACCCCGGACCGCTCATGGCATACAGGCCAGCCCCGTACGCCTTGCGCAGGATGACTGAAATCCTCGGAACCGTCGATTCGCTGAGGGCAAAAATCATCTTGGCCCCGTGGCGAATAATACCCTGGTGCTCGACCTGCGTACCGATCATGAATCCCGGCACATCGGCCAGGAAGACGAGGGGAATATTAAAGGCGTTGCACAGCCAGATAAAGCGTGCGGCCTTGTCAGCACTGTCGACAAACAGCACCCCGCCCTTGAACTTTGGCTGGTTGGCAACAATCCCGACTGGCCGGCCGTCCAGCCGCGCAAACCCCGTCACCAGTTCTTTGGCAAAGTTGGCCTTGAGTTCAAAAAATGAATCTGCATCCACCAGGGACCGGATCACTTTCTTGACATCAAAGACCTGGTTCTGGTTTTCGGGAATCAGTTCGGCCAGGGTTTTTTTACCCGGATCAGGGTCTTGCGGCGCTGCCAATGGTGGCTGCTGGTCATTATTGGACGGCAAGTAAGACAGGTGCCGGCGGATTGCCGCCAGCGCTTCGTGCTCGTCGGCGGCCAGCAGGTCACCGCAGCCGCTGACGCTGCAATGCATGGACGCCCCGCCCATTTCCTCCAGGGTGACTTCTTCGCCGATGACCTTCTGGGCCATGCGCGGACTGCCCAGGTACATGGACGCGTTGCCGTCGACCATAAAGACCACATCGCAGAACGCCGGAATATAGGCACCGCCGGCAGCGCTGGGCCCGAACAATCCGCAGACCTGGGGGATAACGCCGCTCATCCAGACCTGGTTGTAAAAGATCCGGCCTGCACCCCGCCGGCCGGGAAACATTTCAACCTGATCGGTGATTCGTGCCCCGGCGCTGTCGACCAGGTAAACCAGAGGGACCCGCAGCTTCAAGGCGGTCTCCTGAATCCGCAGGATCTTTTCGACGGTGCGCTTGCCCCACGATCCAGCCTTGACGGTGGCATCATTGGCCATGATCGCGACCGTGCGGCCATCCACCTGTCCCAGGCCGGTGACGATCCCGTCGGCGGGCAGGTCCGGTGCCTGGGCATTGGCAAACATGGCATCTTCGACAAAGCTGTCGTCGTCGCAAAGGATGTTGATCCGCTCGCGGGCAAACAGCTTGTTCTGGGCCTTCAGCTTGTCGTGGTTCTTCTGGGCACCGCCGCCGCGAATGCGATCCCGTTCGGCCTGGATATCAGGAATAGTCATCGTTGGTTTGTCTGTTTCCGGTTATTCGACAATGGCGACGACGTCGCCTTCCTGGACCACGTCACCTTCGGCGACCTTGATCTCTTTGACGGTCCCGTCAACAGGTGTTTCAATCGGGATTTCCATTTTCATGGACTCCAGGATCATGATCGTGTCTTCTTCTTCGACCGTATCTCCGACGGCAGCTGTGATCTTCCAGACGGTGCCGACCATTTCGGCTTTGACTTCAGCCATTACAACCTCCTTGAATGGGAATATCTCTATATTAATCCGGGTCTAGCGCCCGGTAAAAACCGGCTTTCGTTTTTCCAGGAACGCCTGCAGCCCCTCGCGCGCGTCGTCGGTCTCCA
>JBFJWU010000462.1:0-2924 GCA_041623475.1 bacterium
GCCCGCGATGCCGCCGGCAACCGCAGCATTGCCACCAGCGACATCATTACCCTGGATACACTGGCCCCGTCCGGCAACATCAGCAGTCCGGTGGTTGTCACCAACGACACACTGGTGCCCGTTGACCTCAGCTACAGCAGTGATACCGAAGACATGAAACTGTCCAGCGGTGCCGCCTGTGCCGGCGGATCCTGGGTCGGTATTACCACCGAAACCCTGTGGAACCTGCCCAGCCTGGATGGCCGCCACTACTTCAGCGTCCGCTACCGGGACGCGGTCGGCAACCAGGGCAACTGCCTGGCCAGCAGCGTTACTGTCGACACGACCGGACCGTCGCCCTCCAGCCTGGAGGTCACCGGCAACGCCGACGCCCTGGACGGCTACACCAACCAGGTCACCCTGTACATCGACACCTCTGCCCTGGTTGCGGACTGTGCCGGCTTTGACATCGCCGAAGACGTCGGCATCATCAATGCCACCGATACGGTCTATTCCTGCAATGTCACCGACCACGTCTATGAACTGGTCGACCAGGATGACGGCATCCACGTCATCTATGTCCGCTACTACGACACGCTGGGCAATCCCGGTCCGGTGACCAGCCAGATGATCGAGCTCGACCGCAGTACGCCAACAATCGTATCTGGTGGTATTGCCATCGACGAGGGCGATTACACCAACAACACCAATATCAACCTGACCCTGTCGGCCAGTGATGCGGCACAGGTACAGGTCATCGAGGGGGCCGGTTGTAGTGGCACCTGGGTGAGCTATCAGTCCAGCCTGCCGTTTACCGTCAGCGGCATTGACGGGACCAAGACCGTATCCGCCCGCTTCCGCGATGGCGCCGGCAATACGTCTGTCTGTTACAGCGACACGATTACGCTGGACACAACGACGCCGGTGATCCTGACCGCGACCCTGACGGGGATCGAGGGATCGACCATCGAAACCGCCAGTGTCGCGGTGACGCTGGATGTGACACCCAGCGAACCGGCAGACGAGATGCGCGTATCCAACCTGGCAAATTTTGGTGATGCGAACTGGGTCGCGTACAGCAGTAGCGTGGATTGGACGATCCCGTCTGGAGACGGCAACAAGACCGTCTATGTCGAAGTGCGTGACCTGTCCGGCAATAACAATGCGTCCAGCGCATCGATCATCCTCGACCAGACACCGCCCGATACACCAGCACTTCAAGTGATTGATATTGATGGAGATGATTTTGCCCTGGCCAAAGACGATATCGAACTGCAATGGAGCACATCGGCCGATGCGGCTCGGTTCGAGTTGCAGCGGTTGGTTGCCGGCGGCGCATTCGAGACGATTGCGACCCCAGGTGGTACGACTTACGTCGACACCGTGACCCAGCAAGGTCTGAAACATTCATACCGGATTCGCGCAGAGGATTCGATTGGTAACGTCTCTGCGTGGTCCGTCAATGCGGAGGCGTGGCCGATCAATCCGGTGACGCAGGTTGCTTGGGTACATGCACTGGGCGAGTTCGTTTACCACTTCGTGCCACCTTCGGGGACGTTTGATGTGTCCTCAATTCGATATTTCGAGGATGAGGACGGTGCGTCCACCGAAGAGGACCTGAGTTCCAATGCAACGAATTGGGATCGCGCCGATCCGATTGACTATTCCATGTTTGCAGAGGGGGTCGAGTGGAACGAGGAATTGGTACTCAAAACACGTAACGTTGACAATTCACTCGTACAACAAAGTCGATTCCCACTGCGACTGGCGTACCGTGAGATCCTCGACGAGTCGAACAATGACGGGCACGGGACGGGCAACAGCGTGCTTGTCGACAATCGGGACGATGTTCACGTCCTGTACATCGCAAAAGACACCGGGTACTACACCCACGCCACGAACCAGAACGATTCCTGGTACTTGACCCAGCTCAGTAATACGGTTGCGGACGCAAGTGCTACCATCGATCCTCAGGACCGGATTCACGTTGCTTACTATGTGTTTGAATCGCCCTGGCGCCTGGAGTACGGTCTGTTGGACACGGACGGAACTTGGACGTCGGAGGTCGTCGACGCAAATATTGGTACGTCTCGTTGGGGGCGACCAGACATTGCTATCGACAGTAATGGCGACGCCCACATCATTTACGGGGAGCGCCCATCATTCAACGCGTGGTATGCGACAAATTCGTCGGGATCGTGGGTTACACAGGACCTGGAGCCAGGCAGCAATACATCCGCCCAGTCTGGTGTGGCCATTGCGATAGATGCGAGCGACCGACCGCATATGTGTTACAGCTATGAGACATCCCCATGGGTCGACATTTACCTGCGATATACCCGCTGGGATGGCACGCAGTGGGTTCGCAAGCAAATGGGAAGTAATGATACGGGGGGCGTCGCGTGTGATTTGATTTTTCGTGACAACGGTTATGTCGACTTTGTCCTGGGTCTGTCAAGCGCGGAGGAAATCGAGTATGTCGGGCAATTTGCCGCCGCAAACTGGTCAACCGCAACCGTCGATGCCGATCCTGGACTGGGCAACCAGGTCGCATTTGTACGCCCAAATCCGGCAATTGGAACATATCCCGCTGGCGAGCAGACATTTGTCGTATATGCGGACTTCAACAATGGTCTCAGGTATTCGCGACGCGATACTCCGTTTAGCTACAACTCATTCCTTCTGAATGGTGAAACCAGCCAAGGTGTCGAAGGGTCTGCGGCGTTTGACCGCCGGGGCAATTTGCATTTTGTTGACAGAAACAGAAGCGACTACGACTTCTCTTATGGGCAAATTCTGCGAAATCCAAAGAACGAAATTGAATTGCTGACCAGTTCCATGGGTTATTCGATTGACCTTGCAATCGATTCTGATGATGAACCGCATTTCATCTTGGAAGAGAGTGGCGGCGGAGACACTTTCTACGGTTACATTTCGGACGGCAC
>JBFJWU010000463.1:0-2906 GCA_041623475.1 bacterium
CTCGATAACGCCGACTGGACGGTCTATGTCGCAATGAGCGATGGCGAATGCCAGGAGGGGATGACCTGGGAGGCGGCAATGAGTGCGGCCCATTTCGGGTTGGACAACCTGGTGGCCTTTATTGACCGGAACGATATCCAGATCGATGGACATACGCGCGACGTCATGAATGTAGACCCGCTGGCGGACAAGTTTGAAAAGTTCGGTTGGGCAGTTCGGACAGCTGCCGGGCACGACCTGGTCGAGATAGACGAGGCGTTTGCGTGGGCCCGGGAGGTTCGGGACCAGCCTGCGATGATTGTTTTTGAAACCGTCCTGGGCAAAGGCATCTCGTTTATGGAAGACCAGGCCAAATGGCATGGCGTGCCGCCGACCCGGGATCAGGAGGCGGAGGCCCTTGCCGAACTGGACACGTACCGATCGTCAATCTGATCGTCACGTCGCTATCCTGTCGTTAAGCTCGCCACCAGTGCGCTAGTTATCCAGTTCCCTGAGCACCAATTGCCCTTTCTCGGCGGTCATCGCCGTTTTTCCTGTCAGGAATCGCTGGACCGCGGTACCGGCAATATCATTACGCCACCCCGAAAGCAGGCGGACATCGGAGTGCCCGGCAGCAACCCTGCGTAGCTCGGCGCTGGTCGTCAAGATCCCCGGGCTGATGTCGTTTTGCCTGGCAACCAGGTCGACAACTGCTGTCAATGCGTTTGCAAGGGACGGGTCAAATTCAAATTGTTCGCTCCGTGGCAAACGTTGGGGCCATCGGTCCTCGGGAAGTTCCAGCGACTTGATGACGCAGTCAATAATCGCATCGCGATCGTTGCGACCGGTTTTCCCCGGCGCATCCCGGAGTTTCAGTAACTGAGTAATATCGCGTGGTTTCCGCTGCGCGATATCAAGGATCAGTTCATCCGGCAGGATGTGTTTGCGCGGACGATTCCGGTCTTTCGCCGTTTGCTCCCGCCATGATGCGACAGCCTGGGCGATCGCAACCTCGACACCCTTGAGTTTGCGGGCACCCTTTACGCGTGTCCACATCGTGTCGGGATCGACTGTATACGTATCCAGGGATACCAACGTCTGCTGCTCCTCATCCAGCCACGATGCGCGATTTAGCCGGTTCAACTCGCCGTTTAACTGCTGAAAGACATCCCTCAGGTAGATGACATCGTTCGCGGCATACTCGACCGTCCTGGCATCCAGTGGGCGGCGGGTCCAGTCGGCACGCTGATGACCTTTGCCGAGGTCCACGCCGCAGACCCTGCTGACAAGCGCTGCA
This sequence comes from bacterium, assembly GCA_041623475.1. Taxonomy (GTDB): domain Bacteria; phylum J088; class J088; order J088; family J088; genus JBFJWU01. Next base: position 1,277 of record JBFJWU010000463.1, read on the forward strand.
TACCCTGCCTGCTCCCCCATGCCCAGCAGACCGGCAGCAACCTGGGTGTCGAAGACGGGTCCGGGAACCTGGCCGCACAAATCGTAGACAATCTCGAAATCCTGTCGGCCTGCGTGGACAACTTTCAGCAGGTTCTGGTCCAGCAGCAGTTCGACCAGGGGGGCGAGGTCGTTGATTGCAAGAGGGTCGATACAGGCAACCTGTGTGTCGTCAGCAATCTGGACAAGGGCGAGCTGTGCAAAGTACGTACGTTCGCGCATGAACTCGGTGTCGAATGCGATCCAGCCAGAGTCTCGAACGTTATTGCAAAACGCCTGGAGATCGTTGTGGTTGTCGATCCACTGGATATCGTCGTTTTTCAAGATATTTGCCTGTTCCCGTGCCGGATCCATCGGGTACGATGCGCTTGCCTGAGGACCCCTGTGATTCAGTTTTCGATCGTTCGTGATATCTTTTACGAATGCGTGGTCGGACCGATATTGTACGATTTGTCGCAGTTATGGTTATTCTGGCCCTCGGCTGCGATCGTCCGATAACTGCGGGTCCACCTACAGTTGCGGTACCCGTTGACCCCTGGATAATCGAATCGTCGCGGCAGGATCCTGGTGCCCAGGCGTTTGCGCCGTGCGCAGGCTGTCACGGGCACGATGGTCGGGGACGAGCTGATGGCAGTGTGCCCCGTCTGGCTGGACAGCTGGATTCGATACTGGTCGGGAAGCTGGACAGTATCCGCAACCACAAGACCTGGTTACCGGTCATGAAACCGTTTGCGGCAGGTATGGACTACACCCAGGTTACGGCGGTGGCACGGTTCCTTTACAATCTTGATCCGGTCGACCCGACTAAATCTCCGTCGCCGTCAGATGCCTACACCGCGCTGTGCGCGTCCTGCCACGGCAGCCGCGGTGAGGGAAGTGCAATTCTGGGCGCGCCAAGGTTGTGCGGGCAACATCCAGCCTATGTCGAACGTCGGCTGGACGAGATCAGCCGTAACGTTCGCGGGGACGCGGATCCGGCAATGAGCGCGATTGTCACGGGACAGGCAAAAGAGGTTCTGCAGGATGCCGTGGCCTGGTTGGGCAACGCTGATTGTCGGCCAGGGACGGCGCCGTGAAGCGTCTGGATCGCAGGACAGTTCTGCAGGCGGGCACCGCGGCGGCTGCCAGTACGGTCGTGCCAGTCGTCGGATACGGCGGGTCCCGGGACCAATCGGCAACAGTTGTCGTAATCGGTGGCGGGTTGTCCGGGTTGGCTGCTGCGACCGAACTGGGAAAGCGTGGCATCGAATCGGTCATCGTACTTGAGGCCCGCGACCGGGTTGGTGGACGAACTCTAAATCTGGATCTGCCCAATGGACACGTTGTCGAGGGGGGCGGTGAATGGATCGGGCCTGGACAAGACCGAATCGCGGCGTTTGCGGAATCGGTGGGTGTAGGAACATTTCCGGCATTTTATGACGGCGACACCGTTTACGAAATCATGGGTCGGGTCTCGCGTGGGTTCGTGCCGGATCTGAAACTGGCAGATGGGGCGCAGTTCGTTCGATTGGCGTGGAAACTGCAATCGATGGCGGATGACCTGCCGGCCCAGGGTCCCTGGCTTGCCGCGAATGCCGCGCAGCTTGATCGAA
>JBFJWU010000464.1:0-2881 GCA_041623475.1 bacterium
CGCCCGGCGAGGGCACCGTTTGGGCAACAACACAATCGACGCCTCCCAAAACAACGCAGTTTTTCCTTTAGGAAAAAAACCGTCAGCCGTGACTGTTATAATAAATGCCAACTGATCCGGCCAACAAAAGCCGCACCTTCCCGGGAGGCTCCATGCCCGCAACCGCCCGCCAGAAAACCACCAAACCCCGCAAACCAGCAGCCCGCAAGAAACCCGTTAAACCACGCAAAAAAGCTGCAAAGCCAAAACAGACCAAACTCCGCATCCCCGGCCAGTTCAAGCCCGACCGCCCCATCGCCGACGGACCATTCGGCCCCTGGGCCGAGGCCGTCCTGCGCCAAAGCGACCACATCACCCGCCAGCGGTTGGAAGCCACGCCTGATGACCTGAAACTGGTCTCGCGCCTGGCGTACCAGCGGGACAAGCTGGGCGACGACCTGGCCGAACTGCTGCTGTCCGACCGGTCCGTCGGCCGCCAGTTCGAACAAGGCCTGGTCCAGGGCATCGATTCACTGGACAAGCCCCCGGCGGCTCTGGTCGCATTCCTGGAGTATTACGAAAACATTCCCGACTGGGCCTACCTGCCCGAATTGAAAGAGTTCCTGGCATCATCAACCCGCGTCGGTGCCACAGCCGCCCGTTACGCGATGCCGGATTTTGCACTCGACGGCCTGGCCATGGCCACCGGCTTTTTCGTCGGCGCCAACTACCCGGCGGTGGGCCAGGCCCTGGTCGCCACGGGCTCGGTTGCTGCCGGCACCAGCCGCATGCAACAGACCATGAACTATGTCGAGGACCTGGTGGATATCCGCGGTTTCCTGCCCTTTGGCAAGGCCATCCAGTCCAGCGCCAAAGTCCGCCTGGCCCACGCATTTGCCCGCCGCCAGATCGAAAAAAGCGGCCTCTGGGACAAGGATTACTATGGCGAGATTATTTCTGAGTTCGACAATATGATCTTTATGTCCGGCCTGACGCTGGTCCCGGACCTGCCCGCCTATGCACGCCTCAGCGACCGCAGCAAACAGGCGATGAAACTGCAGACCAAGGGCATGCAATACCTGCTGGGCGCACCCCGCGAACTGGTCGAAATGCCCATCGAGGAAAACCAGCGGTTTTTCGCAATGGTCGTATCCCACCTGGACGATTCCCCCCACACCGCCCGCCAGGTGGTCAAGGCGTTTCGCGAAAACGACTACTTCCGCCCAACCGACACCGTGCAGGGCCAGGTATCCCGCGAACTGTCATTCCTGACGGCAAATATGATCACCCGCATCGGCTGGGGCAACGCCATGGCCGACAGCATTGGCCTGGAACGTCGATTCATGGGACTGGACCTGGCCGCCATTGCCGACCGGATCAATCACCCGCCGGATATTGTGCGCATCCTGGCCCCACTGGCCAGCGAAATTGGCAAACGGATCGAGGACCGGGCCAGACGCGTCGTCCAACGCAGCCGAGTCGTCCGCCAGGTAGCCAAACGCCTGGCCCCGCGTGCGTTACCTGCTGCAGATGAGAAGTTGCTGTACCGGGGATCGTACGGGGCGTTTTAAAGCAATTGGCTTGGCTGCACGGTAATTCAGCTGAGCGCGATGGACTGAGTTTGGACCCATCGGTTGTTCGGTGTCTATAAAACCCGGATAAGCCGACTTCCAAGTAATTTCAAATTTAACAATTCAAGACGTGTCCGTATTTGCCGCAGTACCCCGTTCATCTCGACATCTTATTGTCGATTGACTTCGCCCGTTTCTATCGATTTGCTATTTTTCGGAAAACCGACAATATTTTTTACACGAATAGTCCTCGACTTACGATCTTCAAATACTGTCTGAAAATTATCTCCGCTCCCGATCCTCATTATCCCGAAAGTATCCGCTGGGGAACTCGATACGCCTTCTAATTCAATTTCCTGTTCGTTTTCAGCCAAGTATATCCTTATCCGATCATTTAACTGACTAGAAAATGCAATAAGGAAATCGCCGTTGTCCAAAATTCTAACTGCCGTTGAATTCCCCACCTCACCTGTGACCTCAATGCGCCCTGATTTTTGAGTGTCCACTAAGGAGGACAGACAGTCCCACCGGACTTGAGAGAAATGTAGGTTCGCACGGAACAAACAGAACTCACCATTGGGCCCTAATGTAGCACTAATTGTAGAATGAATGTTGTACCAGTCGGCAGCCGGAATTTGGATGGTACCCGATTTTGACCACGATTCTCCCAGGTCAGTCGATTCGTAAATGAAATATTTTGATTCAACGGAACTAAAGCCGCCCACTACTATCCGGTCAGTTGAATCTTGAATCAATATTTGCGCTGAAACCGAAGTAGTTCCAGTTTGAAAAAGCTCTGTCCTAATCATAGTGTTGCCGGATTCCACGTCAAATTTCTCATAGACGACTGTATTCCCAGTGGAAATATAGGCAAAATGACCGACTTCAGAATCATCTAACTCCAAAGCAAATGATTGATCTGTTGCACTAAAAACAGTTTTCAACTCAGACCAAAGATAGTTCTGGTTCGTTAAATCTGCGGACTCGGTGTTCAATAGTTCAGGGCTCGCGGACAGTAACTTTATTGAATAGCCGGATTCAGAAGTTGTTTTCAATCCAAACGCGACGAAAAGTTGTCCGTTGCTGTTTCCCGCTCCAATAGGATTCCGACGAATTTGAGATTCGTCTTGTTCAATTACGTCAAAAAACCATTCCCCCAAGTGCACTGGTGAGGTACCAAATACCAATTCGTTGGTTTCACTTATAAACGCAAGTGACGTTGAATATGAGGAATTCGAATCGAATGTATTGATGCGGTCACCAACTGAACGGACTGAAACTATCGGCCTACCGCCGGGATTTTCGGTCAAGACAAATTCGTCGCTATCGCA
>JBFJWU010000465.1:0-2873 GCA_041623475.1 bacterium
GTCGACATGGCTGGCAAGTATTATTTCGACAACGGCGGATTCCAGACATCGACGCAGGACATGACCCTTGCATTTGCGCGGGCGGTTGGCGGATCGACCAACGTTTACACCGGTGTGACCTTTAAGCCACCTGCCAAAGTCCTGTCGAAATGGGACATCCCCGGAATCGATCAGGGCGATCTGGGACCGCGACTGGAAAAATACATTCAGGAAAACAACGTCCACCTGCAGCCACCAGAGAACATTAACAAGAACAACCGGTTATTTGCCGACGCCTGTAACGAACTGGGCTGGAACCTGGGCCAGTTTCCGTTGAATATCCGTGATTGTGCAGGGTTGAACACCTGCAATGTCGGCTGCGCGCGACACGCCAAACAGGGTACAGCGCAGGTCCAGATTCCTGTCGCCCGGCAAAACGGTGTCGATGTTATTTCCTTTTGCCGGGCAGACCGAATCGACGGGAACGACGTTGTCGCAACCGTAACTGCCCCCGAGCATGGGCTGGAGCCATCAATCCTGGATCCGGGACAGTATCGTTTCCGGGCGAAAAGGATCGTCATCAGTGGTGGTTCCGTCAATTCGGTGGCCCTGATGATGCGGTCGTTTCCCGACTGGGAACGGCGTTGGCCGGCGCTCGGCCGATACTTTACGTGCCACCCTGCCCTGACCCTGGTCGGCTTGCACGACGATACCGTTGACGGTGCCAAGGGCCATCCAAAATCGTATTATTGCGACCAGTTCGTCGATTCCGACAAATTCCTGCTGGAAACCTGCTTCTATTTTCCGTTCACCACATCGAAAAACCTGGCTGGTTTTGGACCTGACGTGGACGAACTGATGGGGCAAATGAACTGCCAGCAACAGATCCTGGTCCTGGTTCTGGACGAAGCACGGCCCGACAACCGAATTGAAATAGACGCCAACGGCAATCCTGTCGTTCACTACGAGATCGACCGGGAACTGCAGCAGGCGATGGTCAAGTCCGTTCGTGCAGCGGGCCGGATCTTTTTTGCGGCTGGTGCCACGCGGGCCCACCTGCCAGCCACAGGTCGTTTTTTTACAGAACGCAGCCAGGCGGATCAACTGGACCAGTTCGTTCGCCAGGACCTGTTCAAGCTGGGCCAGGTATCGATCGCCGCTGCGCACCTGATGGGTGGATGCCGAATGGGCACAGATTCGACCTCATCCGTCACCGATCCCTGGGGCCGAGTTCATGGAACGGACCATCTTTACGTGGCCGATTCCAGCCTGTTTCCCGGTTCGGTCGAGGTGAACCCCTACCTGACTATTATGGCCCTCGCCGATCGAGTTGCAGAGGCAGTTCGCACGGACATGGCCAGTTGATTATCAATCTGGTTCGTGTAAAACGGAGCACCCAATGAAAAACCTGTCTGGTAAAACCGCTGTCGTCACCGGCGCCGCGTCCGGGATCGGCCGGTCCCTGGCACTGAAACTGGCGGGACTCGGTGCCAGCGTCGTCGCTGTCGACTTTGACCGGGACGGCCTGGCCAAACTGGGGCAACAGATCGAGCGCAACTCCGACCACTTGCTCCGGCACCTTGATGTGTCGGACCGCGCCGCGATCGAACAGCTGGCTGCCGATGTCCAGTCCAGGTACGGCGGTGCCGATATCATCGTCAACAACGCTGGTGTCTCGCTGTCGGATACGGTTGAAAACATGAATTACGACGATATGGAATGGATCATCGGCATTAACCTCTGGGGGGTCATCTATGGAACAAAAGCGTTCCTGCCCCAGTTATTGAGGGCCCCGGAGGGCCATATCGTCAATATTTCGTCCGTGTTCGGCTTGATTGCCGTTCCGACCCAATCGGCGTACAACATCACCAAGTTTGGCGTCCGGGGCTTTACCGAATCCCTGCGCCACGAACTGAAAAACACAAACGTGTCTGCCACCTGCGTTCATCCGGGCGGCATCCAGACGAACATTGCCCGCAACGGTCGCATCAGGACGGCATACAATGCCGATAGCAAGGATGAAGCTGTTGCCCAGTTCGATCAGCTGGCCCGGACCTCCCCCGACCGGGCTGCGGACAAGATCATTGGCGCAATACGGCGGCGCAAGAAACGACTTTTGATCGGACCGGATGCAGTCCTGATCGATGTCGTGCAACGACTTGTCCCGGTGCGATATTGGAGCATCATGGACACTGTGTTTCCTACGAAAGTAAAGGACTGACCTGATGGCGGAATCAATAGCACCAGAAGAATACGAGCGGATTGCCGCGGAAATCCACAGTGACACCAGTCCCGTTGGCATTGATGCAAAGAAAACCCACATTCTGATCCTCCACCAGCTCGCCCAAATCGCGCAGCGCCTGGACCGGCTGGAAGAACGTCTGGAAAGCCTGGATCGGCCCGGCGAATGACAACATCAACTCATTACCGGACCTGCAGTATCTGCGAGGCCATGTGTGGCCTGGAAATCGACGTCGAAGGCGGCCAGATCATGGCCATTCGCGGTGACGAAAATGATCCCTTCAGCCGCGGCCACATGTGCCCGAAGGGCCCCGCGATGCAGGCGCTGCACGAAGATCCAAACCGCCTGAAACAGCCGGTCAGGAAAGTCAACGGCGAATGGCAACCCGTCGACTGGAACACCGCCATCTCCGAGGTTGCCAGGCGGCTGCACGAAATCCAGGAATCCAGCGGCCGCAATGCTGTGGCGGCGTATCTGGGCAATCCGACGGTGCATAACCTGGGTGGCACATTGTTTGCACCGATGTTCGTCAAGTCCCTGAAAACCAAGTATCGGTACTCGGCAACATCAGTCGACCAGTTGCCGCATATGTTTGCCGCGTATTTTATGTTCGGGCACCAGCTGTTAATCCCTGTTCCGGACCTGGACCGGA
>JBFJWU010000466.1:0-2863 GCA_041623475.1 bacterium
CATTTGGACCGAGTCGATCTATACATCAATCGCCCTGGACAGTAACGACGCGATCCATATCAGCTACTACAACCCCGATAACGACAAGATCATGTACGCACACAACGTAACCGGGATCTGGAACAACGAAATTATTGTCGCTGCCGGCGGGTCCGGTGGGCATACGTCCATCGCGCTTGACGATTCCGACAATGTCTACATCGTTTATCGCGACGGGACAACAAACGACCTCGACCTGGCCTATGGCACGTCCGGGTCTTTCCTGTTTGATACGATTGATTCGGACATCGGTGCAACCGGCGGATTCACGTCCGCAAAGTTGGACGGCGCCAATCTTCTGCATATCAGCTATTTCGACGATACGGCAAACCAGGTTCGGTACGTGTGGGGCTCACCAACGTCCTGGACTGGCGAGGCGGTCGCATCTGTTTCAACCGGGGATGAAACTTCGATTGGCCTGGGCAAAGGGGACAGCGCGCACATTGCGTACTACGAGCCATCTGCGGATGACCTGGCCTATGCCACCAACAAGTCAGGAACGTGGCAAACACAACTGGTCGATGTCGTCGGAGATGTAGGCATCGAGCCAGGACTGGCGTTGGATCGCAATGACGTGCCGCATTTCAGTTACTACGACCAGACGAATATCTATTTCAAATATGCCGTGCTGGGCGATCAGCGCGAATTCATTGTCAAGGCAGCCAACATTGGCAATGTCGGCAAGTATTCGTCGGTCTTTGCAGAACAAAACACCCTGCACACCAGCTTCTACGATGAAGGCCTGGCCGAACTGGTATACGGCAAGTTTGATGGCAGCGAATGGTGGCTGGAGACTGTAGACACGACTGGCGACGTTGGCAAATACAGTGACATAGCCGTTGACAGCAATGGCGATGTTCACATTTCATACTTCGATGACTCCAGCGATGATTTGAAGTACGCCGACAATGTAGGCGGTTCCTGGGCGACCCAGACGATTGACAGCACCGACACGGTCGGGTTGCACACATCGATCGGAATCGATGCGAGTGACAATGCCCACATCAGTTACTACAAACAGACCGATTGGGACCTGAAATACGCGACGGATGCTGGCGGCAGCTGGGCGACCGAATCTGTGTATACAACGGATCAAGTCGGGCAGTACAGCAGTCTCCAATTGCGCCCCGATGATACGGTGGACATCGCGTTTCACAGGACGGGAATCTGGCTGGATTTCTCAACCGGTTCTTCCGCAAGCTGGAATTACAGCAGCCTGTATTGGGTCGGTGGAGAGTATATCGACATGAAGCTCGACCAAACAGGCGCGCGACATATTTCACACCACGCAGGCCTGTACGGCGACCTGATTTACAGCACCGACATGTCAGGCAGTTGGGTTCATGAAACAATTGCCAGCGATGGAGATACGGGCCTGTGGACCAGTATTGCTGTGGATAACAACCAGTTTGCGCATATCGCGTTCTACGACAATTCCGAGCAGGAACTAAAATATGGAACCAACATGCTTGGCGACTGGCAGTTTTTCAAGCTGGACGACATCGGGGCCAATGGTGGGCACACCAGTTTCGTGATCGACGCATCGGGTCGGCACCACATCCTGTACTACACCGACAACGGCGACGATTTGAATCACGCCAACGAGTTTGTCGTCAATCTGTCCAGCGATACACCGCAGCGTGTAACGCCATTCTAGGCGGTCGCCCAGTGACAACATCGTCAATCATCGTGGAATCACGGTACCGTCAATGAAAGCAGTGGTCGTCAACCGGTTTTCCGAGCACTTCGACGACATCGAAGTCCGGGACATCCCCAGACCCGACCCGGGTCCCGGCGAAGTACTGGTCCGGATGAAATGGGCACCGGTCAATCCGTCAGACTTCAACCACATCCACGGCACCTACCAGCAGGCGCTGGGCAGCGTCATCTGGAATTTTGATCGCCAGGATCAGCCAGCCTTTGATCCGGACCTGGCCAACCCGCACCCCCAGCCCCCCTATCCGATCGGCGGCGAGGGCATGGGCATTGTCGAGTCCGCCGGCCCGGGCCTGATGGCCAGGCGGCTGGTGGGCAAAAGGGTTGCCGTCGCAGCAGCCCCTGCCGGGACATGGGCGGAATACGCCGTCATCCAGGCGCGCCGGGCGGTCCCCGTACCTGCGTCGATGACGGACGAACAGGCCGCCATGTATTTTGTAAACCCCCTTGCGGCAACAGCAATGGTCGGGTTTATCCTGGCACCCCGGCCGGGGGAATGGCTGCTGCAAAGTGCAGCCGGATCGGCACTGGGGAAGAGTGTCATCAATATGGCCCGGCTGCAGGGATTCAGGACGATCAACATCGTCCGCAGTCGGGCCGGCGCGGAACAACTGAAATCCCAGGGTGCTGATGAAGTCATCGCTACCGAGGACCAGGACATCGTTGCCGAAGTGCATCGCATTACCGGTGGCCGCGGCGTACGCTGTGCAATGGATTGTGTCGGCGGCGAAACCGCCGCCGACATGGTCCGCTGCCTGGGCCTGGGCGGACATCTGGTCCTGTACGGCACGCTCAGCCCTGATGACATGGTGTTGCCATCACGGAATATCATGATGCCGTCGTCGTCCGTGTCCGGTTTTTTTGTACCCAACTGGATGGCGCAACAGCCGGTGCTGCGATTGCTGAAGGTCATTCGGACCCTGAAAAAGCTTCACGCGCAGGGTGTCTTCGAACTGCCGGTCAGCCAGGTAGCTGGAGCGCACCAGGGGGCCCGCCTCGACGTGGGAAAACCCCATGCGTTCGCCGATCTCGGCCCATTCGCGGAACTCGTCCGGATGATAGTGGCGGGCCACCGGAAGGTGCCATCCGCTGGGGCTCAGGTACTGGC
>JBFJWU010000467.1:0-2859 GCA_041623475.1 bacterium
TAGCTGTCGCGAGTTGATGCCGCACCGGACGGCGTATTAATCACCAGGTCAACCTGCTTGCTGCGAATTGCGTCGACAATGTGAGGACGCCCTTCACTGACCTTTTTGACCGTCTCGACCGGAACTCCGGCGGCGGATAATGCCGACGACGTGCCACCGGTTGCGAGGATCTTGAATCCAGCCTGGTGCAACTGGCGCGCCGCATCAACAGCCAGGGGCTTGTCCTTGTCGGTCACACTGACAAATGCCGTTCCGCCTGAAGGCAGGCGCGTACCGGCTGCCAATGATGCCTTGGCAAACGCAGCGGCAAATGTCCGGTCAATGCCCATAACCTCGCCGGTGCTTTTCATTTCTGGCCCCAGCAGCGTATCAACACCAGGAAACCTGTGGAACGGCAGCACTGATTCTTTGACCGCGACGTGGGGCACCGACCGGATATCCGGCAAATCGAATTCGCTCAATTTACGTCCCAGCATCAGCTTTGTGGCAATCTTGGCCATCGGCACACCGATTGATTTCGATACAAATGGTACCGTCCGGCTGGCGCGTGGATTGACCTCCAGCAGATAGACGTCCTCGTTCTGGACTGCAAACTGGACGTTCATCAGTCCACACACACCCAATGCCCTGGCCAGGCGGCCGGACTGTTCGATCATTGTGTCCAGGACCGCGTCGCTGGCCGTCGTCGGCGGCAGGCTGCAACCCGAATCACCGGAATGGACCCCGGCGGCCTCGACGTGCTGCATAATCCCGCCCACCCAGACTGATTCGCCATCAGACAGCGCATCAACATCAAATTCGACGGCCCGTTCCAGGAATGCATCCAGCAGGATCGGGTGGTCCGGGCTGACCTGGACCGCCTCGCGCATGTAACGCTCCAGCGATTCTGTGTCATAGACGATTTCCATCGCCCGGCCGCCCAGGACATAGCTGGGGCGCACGACCAGCGGATAGCCGATGTCCTCGGCGATTGCCGTTGCTTCATCAACAGAGCGGGCAATCCCGTTGCGTGGCTGCAGCAGTTCAAGGTCGTTGACCAGTTTCTGGAACAGGTCACGGTCCTCGGCGGCATCAATCGAATCCGGTGACGTACCCAGGATCGGAATCCCGCGGTCCTGCAGTTGCTTGGCCAGCTTCAGGGGTGTCTGGCCACCAAACTGAAGAATGACCCCGTCGACATCCTCATTTTCAAGGATGGCCGACGCATCTTCGCCAGTCAACGGTTCAAAATACAGACGATCGGAGATGTCATAGTCGGTACTGACCGTTTCCGGATTGCAGTTGATCATAATTGCCTGGACGTTTTCTTCCTGCAGGGCAAAGCAGGCGTGCACGCAGCAATAGTCGAATTCAATTCCCTGGCCAATCCGATTGGGACCACCGCCGAGAATCGCGACTTTGCGTCCGGCCATTGGTTCGATCTCGGGGCTTGATTCGTAGGTGCTGTACAGGTATGGCGTGTGCGCTTCAAATTCGCCGGCACAGGTGTCAACCCGCTGCCAGACCGGCCGAATATCGGCAGCCTGCCGCGCCCGTTCGATATCAGGCTCGTTGCAGCCGGCCAGCAGCGCCAGGCGAACATCACTGAATCCCAGTTGTTTTGCCTGGCGCAACAGGGCCGCGGCACCAGCGTCGCCATCGTTGACAATCCGGTCCACCGGGTTGTCAGCCACGAGCCAGGTCTTTTCGAATTCAATGATTGATCGGATATGGGCCAGGAACCACGGATCGATCCAGCACCATTCGAACAATTGTTCATCCGACACGCCGGCCCGCATCGCATCCCCGACCGACCACAGACGGCGTGAATTGGGTTTGGAAATCCGGGTCCGCAGTTCTGCAAGGTCGGATTCGGTCACGTCAGTTGGCCATTCGCGATCCCAGCCCCGCTCGGATTCAAAACCAAAGCTGCCGGTTTCCAGGCTGCGCAGCCCCTTCTGCAGGCTTTCCGGCATTGATCGGCCGATGGACATCGCCTCGCCGACACTTTTCATCGACGTGGTCAAGGCATCGTCTGCCTGAGGAAACTTCTCGAACGTGAATCGGGGAATCTTTGTCACCACATAATCGATTGTCGGTTCAAAGCTGGCCGGAGTTTCGCGGGTAATATCGTTGGGCAGTTCGTCCAGTGAATAGCCAACGGCCAGCTTGGCCGCAATTTTGGCAATCGGGAATCCCGTCGCCTTGGATGCCAGCGCCGAACTGCGGCTGACACGCGGGTTCATCTCGATCACGATGTTTTCGCCATTCTCGGGATTGATGGCGAACTGGATATTGGACCCACCGGTATCGACGCCGATTTCGCGGATGATGTCGACTGCGGCCTCGCGCAGGATCTGGTACTCCTTGTCGGTCAGCGTCTGGGACGGAGCAACCGTAATCGAATCACCGGTATGCACCCCCATCGGGTCCAGGTTCTCAATCGTGCAGATAATCACAACCTGGTCCTTGCGATCCCGCATGACCTCCAGTTCATATTCCTTCCAGCCCAGTACCGACTGTTCGACCAGCACCTCGCTGATCGGGCTTTCGGACAGACCCCAGGCAATCAACTCTTCGTAGTGCGTATGAGGATCTATCCTTCGCCGCTCAACAAGAGAGAAACCCGCCTCTAGCAGCATGCGCTGAAGGCCGGCACGGTCGAGAAGAAGCCCGCTGAAGCGATAGGTCGTGACGCCACTCACCAGACCCTCGGCGTTGCTGCGGATTCGCTGGGCGTGAAGCCGCCGAACCCCGCAAGCCACGTCGTGTTCCGGAATCCAGTGACCCAGCAACCAATCGCGACTGGACGTCCGGACTGGCGGCAGAGCCCGAGGCGGTGGCGACGAGCCCTTGAACTCTGCGTCCGAGGTAATGTCA
>JBFJWU010000468.1:0-2852 GCA_041623475.1 bacterium
GCGCCGCCGGCAGCCTGGTCAGTTACTCGACCGAAATTACCGACCTGGATCCCCTGGAATTCGGCCTGCTGTTTGAACGGTTCCTGAACCCCGAACGAAAAAGCATGCCCGATATTGATGTCGATATCTGCATGAACCGACGCGCTGATGTCATCGAGTATGTATCCGAACGTTATGGCGGTGAGGAACACGTCGCGCAGATCGGTGCCTTTGGTACCGCAAAAGGTCGCCAGATATTCAAGGATGTCGGCCGGATCTTCGGCCTGACCTTTGCCGAAACAGACCGGATCACCAAGTTGATGCCAGCTCCGCCCGAAGAATTCCGGCTGTCTGATCTGTACGAGAACGACAAGGAATTGCGCGATGCCCTGGCCCAGGACCAGCGCCTGGAGGACGCGTATCGAATTGCCCAGCGACTGGAAGGCATCACCCGCCACGCCACAGTCCACGCGGCCGGTGTCGTCGTCAGCGACAAGCCATTGGTCGAATACCTGCCGTTGCATCGTGGCGACCATGGCGAAACTGTCACCCAGTACGACATGGACGGCGTCGAAAAGATCGGTCTCGTCAAATTTGATTTTCTGGGACTGAAAACCCTGACGGCAATGCAGACTGCCGTCGACCTGGCCAGCGAGTACGAGGGTGTCGACATTGACCTGGATGCAATCCCCAACGACGACGAGAAAACTTTTGAACTGCTACGCGAAGGCCGCACGGCCGGCGTATTCCAGCTTGAAAGCGAAGGCATGCGTCGCCTGTTGATGCAACTGCAACCGGAAAACCTGGATGAAGTCATCGCCGTCACGGCCCTCTATCGACCAGGCCCGATGCAGTCAGGAATGGTTGATGAATTTGTCGCTCGCAAGCACGGACGCACGAAAGTCACGTACATGCTGCCCCACCTGGAGTCAATCCTGGACGAGACCTACGGGGTCATCGTCTATCAGGAGCAGGTCATGGAAATTGCCAAGCAATTGGCACTTTACAGTCTGGGAGAGGCAGACATCCTGCGCAAGGCCATGGGCAAAAAGGTGCCCGAAATCATGCAGCAGCAACGTGACCGGTTTGTGTCCGGCTGTATCGAGAACCAGATCGATGAAAAGATTGCTGGCGAGCTGTTTGACCTGATCGTTGAGTTTGCCGGCTACGGTTTTAACAAAAGTCACAGTGCCTGTTATGGACTGATCGCCTATCGCACCGCGTGGCTTAAGGCTCATCACCCGGTTTCGTTCATGGCAGCCCTGATGCAGTGCGACCGCGACAAGGCCCAGAAGTTGATCCCCATCCTGCGTGAAGCTCGCAGCATGGGGATCGAGATCCTCCCGCCCGACATCAATAACAGCGGCGCAACATTTACACCGGACGGCGACAAGATTCGTTTTGGCCTGGCGGCAATCAAGAATGTTGGCGAAAAGCCCGTGACCGAGATTCTCAACGTTCGCGAAGATGGCGGCCCGTTCAACGACCTCGGTGATTTTTTTGCCCGGCTGGACGGCGGGACCGTCAACAAAAAAATCATGGAAGGATTTATCCGGTCGGGGGCGCTGGATGTGTTCGGTTACAACCGCGCCAGCCTGATGGAGGGCCTGGAATCCATGCTGGCCTGGGCCAGCCGCCACCACGAAGAAATCGATTCCGGCCAACAGAATCTTTTTGGCGGGTCTGATGATGAGACCGGTATCAATGAGCTGGAGGTTCCCGATGCCGAAGAATGGGGTCCGCACGACATTGCCGAGGGCGAGCGCGAAACAATCGGCTTTTATCTGAGCGCCCACCCGCTGGACCCATACCTTGGCACGTTGCCCCGGTTCGCCAACACGACCCTTGCTGACGAACAGCTGGAGCGCTTCGGCGACCGGTCGAGTGTCAAATTCGGGGGTGTGATTACCGGACAGAGGCTGCAGAATACGGCCAAAGGCCGCAGGGCCTACTTGCAGGTCGAAGACAAGGAAGGCATGGTCGAAGTCGGGCTGTTTGGTGACAATTACAACGAATACCGGGATTTCATCAGTGTCGGTTCACCGGTGTTTATCGAAGGAGACCTGATGGTCGACTCCGAGAAGATGCGCCGGATGTTTGCCAAGAAAATTGTTCCACTCCACCAACTGGAACAACGGCTGGGCAAATCATTTCACATTTGTGTCAATCTGGAAGCTGTAAATCGTGATACATCCGGACAGCTGGCTCGCCTGTTGCACCGGTTCCCCGGAACCCTGGGTGTAACCCTGCATCTGAAAACACCAAACAACACCGAAACGATTATCAGCCTTCCAGACGACGACCGGATTACGCCCACACCGGAACTGCGTGAAGCCCTGGCCGGCATCTTTGCCGGCGAGTCCACCGCCTACGTTGAAGCGTGAGCTTCGCTGACCAGTTTTTTGGAACCCGCAACGATGTTCGGACCCTTGTCGTTGCCCCGTACCCCCGCAAAGACGAAACGCGCGACAGGCTGGATGAGTTTGTCAACCTCTGTGCGGCGGCGGATCTCGACCCGATTGGCGTGACTGTTGCGCCGGTCAGGGAACCGCATCCTGGTACGTACTTTCGAACGGGCAACATCGAAACCATTGCTGAGGATGCGCAGAGCCTGGCGGCGGACCTGGTCGCCGTAGACGTTGACCTGACCCCGGTTCAGCAGCGCCAGTTGGAGAAGGAACTTGAATGCGGCGTCCTCGATCGTTCGGCAGTGATCCTGACTATCTTTGGCAGGCGTGCCCAAAGTAATGCGGGCAAATTGCAGGTTGAACTTGCCCAGAACCTTTACCTTTTGCCCAGGCTGACAGGCCTGTGGCAGCATTTTGACCGCGAAAAAGGCGGAATCGGCCTGCGGGGAGCCGGCGAGAAACAGA
>JBFJWU010000469.1:0-2844 GCA_041623475.1 bacterium
CCGGCGTGCCCTGTGTACCGGGCTACGAGGGCGAAGATCAATCCGATGCGACGCTGGTTGCCGAGGCCAAAAAGATCGGGCTGCCGGTCATGGTCAAGGCATCTGCGGGTGGCGGTGGACGCGGGATGCGACTGGTCGCCAACGAGGATGACCTGGAACAGGCGATCAAATCTGCGCGAACCGAAGCCCGGAACGCCTTTGGCAGCGACCTGCTGATCCTTGAAAAGGCGGTCCAGAATCCGCGCCACGTCGAGATCCAGGTCTTTGCCGATACCCTGGGCAATGCGATCCACCTGGGCGAGCGGGACTGTTCGGTCCAGCGACGACACCAGAAGATTATCGAGGAGAGTCCCTCGCCGGTTGTTGACGAGGAACTGCGCGGCAAGATGGGTGGGGCAGCCGTCGAGGCGGCGCGGGCCTGCGGCTATGTCGGTGCTGGAACGGTGGAATTCCTGGTTGACGACGACGGTAACTTTTATTTCCTGGAAATGAATACCCGCCTGCAGGTTGAGCACCCGGTGACCGAGATGGTGACCGGGCAGGACCTGGTGGACTGGCAAATCCGGGTTGCCCGGGGCGAACCGCTGCCGTTGGCACAGGATGATGTACGGCTGGACGGACACGCCGTCGAAGTCCGGCTGTACGCCGAGGACCCGGCCCGTGGTTTTATGCCACAGGCGGGTCGTGTCCTGGCATGGGCACCGGCTGCCGACATGCCGCTGCGCGTCGATCATTGTGTGATCCAGGGCAACGTTGTCAGCCCGCATTACGACCCGATGGTTGCCAAACTGATTACCTGGGGGCCGTCCCGCCGGGAGGCGCTGCGGCTGATGGCCACGGCGCTGCGGCGTTCGACGTTCCTGGGGTTGCGCAGCAACAAGGCATTCCTGGCCCACGTCTGCGACCATCCCGAGTTTATTGAAAACGGCGCGACAACCGCGTTCATTGATGAGCACATTGATCCATCCTGGACCGAGCTGAATACCCCGGACTCGGCAACCTGGGCCCTGGCCGCGCTGATTCACTATCTGGACAGTGGCCTGGGTACAACGGATGATCCGCGCTGGGTCGGTTGGCGATCGGCCAGCCAGATTGACAGCATCCTGACACTGCAGGAAGCCGATGTGACCGTCCGCGCCCGGATCCGGGCGACCGGGCCAGGGTCTGTCGGCCAGACCTGGACCGTCACGCTGGATGACAGCGGTGAAATCCCGGCCGCCTGCGACGGCGAAGATATCGAATCTTGGGTCTTTGACGTTGTCAGTTGTGGCGGCGGGCGGATTGAGTACGCGCAGGACGGTCCTGTGCAGCAGATGGCCTGGGCGCTGGATGACCACAACCTGTACCTGGATACCGACCGCGCCAGTTTCATCGTTCGCAATGCAACGGCCGATCCGCCGGCAGATGCGGGCGGCGCCGGTTCGGGCCTGCTGGCCGCGCCACTGGACGGGGCCGTGATTTCGGTCAATGCCGCTGCCGGTGACACGGTCGAAGTCGGCCAGATCATCCTGATTGTCGAAGCGATGAAAATGGAACACCAGATCAAGGCCGATGTCGACGGCACGATCAAGACGATCAATGTCGATGTCGGGGACCAGGTCAAAACCAAACAATTGCTGGCCGAGATCGAGCCAGCGGACGGGGGCGAATAAGATGACCGAGCACGTCCTGGAATCGATGGTTGATGCGAATGGCGACGAATTCGCCGCAAACGCCAAATTCATGAGCGACTACGTCACCAAAGTGCGCAATGTCGAGCGCAAGCAGGCCGCAACTGAGGAAGCGTTCAAGGACCGGGCCCGCAAAAAGGGCAAGCTGCTGCCGCGCGAGCGGTTGGCGTTGTTACTGGACCCGGGCACGCCATTTGTCGAGCTGTGCTCTATCGCCGGGTACGCGATGCTGGATGACAACGACGGCAGCTTTTCCGGTGGCAGCCTGATTACCGGCATCGGTTACGTGTCGGGGCGACGCGTCCTGGTTGTGGTCTGGAATTTCGCCATCAAGGGCGGCACCATTAACTCGGTCAATGTCCGCAAGATGCTGCGCATCCAGGAGATTGCGTTTCGGACCCGGCTGCCCATTGTCTCGCTGCACGAAAGCGGTGGCGGCAACCTGGCCCAGACGTCAGCAGCCATGGACCCCTGGGGCGCGGCGCTGTTTGTCGACGGCGGCAAGATCTATGGCCAGCAGGCCGAACTGAGTGCGGCCGGGATCCCGCAGATTACCGTTGCCCACGGTAACGCAACCGCCGGTGGCGCCTACCAGGTCGCACTGTCCGATTACATCGTCCTGGTCAAGAACCAGACGCAACTGTTCCTGGCGGGGCCACCGTTGCTCAAGGCCGGGACCGGTGAAGAAGCCGATGCCGAAACACTGGGCGGTGCCGACATGCACGCGACAGTGTCAGGTACCGGCGAGTACCTGGCGGTTGATGATGCCGACGGGATCCGGATCGCGCGCGAGATTGTCGCAACGCTGCCGCCGGATCCGGCGCTGGACCACCAGGGCAAGCCGTTTGAATTGCCGCTGTATGACCCGGATGAATTGATCGGGATTTTCCCCGAGGACAAAAAGAAACCGGTCCAGATGAAGGACATCATCGCCCGCATCGTTGATGGATCCCGTTTCCTGGAGTTCAATCCCGACGCCGATCCCGGTACCGTCTGCGGGCGGGCCAAGATCGAAGGCAAGGATGTTGGCATTATCACCAACAACGGGCCGATTACCCCCAAGGGGGCGGTCAAGGCGGCCCAGTTTATCCAGTTGTGCGACCAGGCCCGGACACCGTTGCTGTTCCTGCAGAACACCACCGGATTCCTGGTCGGGACCGAGGTCGAGCAGGCC
>JBFJWU010000470.1:0-2828 GCA_041623475.1 bacterium
CAGCGCCAGCCATCCGCTTGCCGCTCTGGGCAATCCGGGGCGGATCCTGATTAACCAGCCAGCTCCGGTCACCACAATAACCGGATCTGCGACTGGCCCAATTGCTGCACGGCACGCAATCAACGTAACCAGCCACAATGCAGGGTCGAGAATGGCCGGTTTTGATCGGCGACGGCGCGTGGACACGCCGTGACTTGGTTCAGGCACGGTAAAACAATCGCCTTCGGTCGCGTTGCAGCTGCAATAGCATCGACGACATGTTAGCCGCAATGTCGCGGCGAGTCGGTGTTCACGGGCATTATTCTGCCGACTCGGCTTAAATAACAGGCAGTTTGCGCCAATCCGTCTTCGAACGGACTGCAAATGGACGGAGAAAAACCTTGACACTATCCCTGCAATGGGACACCATGGTGGGTATGCGCCGAACCGCAGTATTAAACGTCGTTTTATTAAGCGTCGTGCTGGGTGCCGGGTGCGGGGGAACAACGTGCAACGAGGCGTGTTCCAGGGCAGACATACGTGTCGAGGGTATCAGCTTGGGATATGTACCGGAAGTGCGAGCACTTCGGGTCGGATGGCTTCCTGTGACCCACGAATCGCTGACAGGTTATCAGGTGTCCCGGATTGGTCCCCTGGCACTGGATACAGAGGTCACGGGAGTTGTCGATCCCCCCGAAGCAATTGGTATTGTCTCGGATACGACCTATGACGATCCGGATATTGCCGAGAATAACCAGTACGGGTATGCCGTAGCCGCGATGTTCAATGACGGCACAACATCCAGTCCCAGTCGTGTTCGCTGGATCGGCCTGGAACCCGGCACGATTCGCACCGTGCCCCAGGTGGCACCCCAGTTCGAGGAAATCTGCACGCCTGTAACCGAGCAATCGACGTTCAGTGGCTACGCGTTGCAGCCAAGTGATGTCAGTCGCCCCGGCCCTGTAAATGCGGACGGGCAGCGACCACATGTCAGCCTGACCGGCCGCGTGTTCAAGAAGACCGAGTATCGGGTTCGTTGGCTGAAGTACATCGTTGGCCAGAAAGGCGGGCAAGTGTTGTCCAGTAATCCATTGGCCGAGATGGCGGTTGGTGACTGCATCGACCGCGGTGAAGAACTGGTCAGTTTTTCCGATGTACTGTCGAATGCCGATGTCTACGCGGTTGGGGCGGAGTTGCAGGTCAAGGACAAGAAACGCAGCGAAGAAGAAGAGACCAACGTTGTTGATACGGTAAGCATCGTTCGTTTTCCCAAAAAACCGGCGGATACGACTGATTCACTGCGGCTGCAGAATGAAACGCCACCGCCGGGGACTGTCCTGCAAAAAGGGTTTCACCAGATTTCCGCAGAAATTCAATTCGACCTTGAGCGTCTGGACGGAAAGGTCCTGCACGCGTCGACTCGCGCGATCAGCCGCAACGGACAGGAAACGCTGCTGGATGTGCGGCTGTATGAAATGCAGGATACGAGCGGGTCGTTCCAGTATGCGGCAGCCGTCACAATTCCGGACGATGAACTGGAATACATTGGCCTGAGAATGGTCGGCCGGGTCAGTACCGGCAAGTCCGAATCGGTCTGGGTTGAAGACGTGGTGGATTATGCCGTTGTCCCGTAACCTGCCGCTGTTGATTGTTCTGGTGGCTGCGGCGGTCGGATGCGACAAGCCGCCGCCGGGGGAAACAACCGAGACCGTGGAAGTGGTACGTCGCGAAGAGCCATTGCTGGCCCCGGGATTTGTCAAGGGTTTTGTCAACGAAGATGGCGATGCGCAGTTCGAGTGGCTGGATTCCAACGAGGGCGAAGACGGTTACCTGCTGGAGCGACGCCTGCCGGGCACGACCGCCTGGGCGCTGATGGGTACCTACCCGGAAAACGCGTCGGATGCTGTCGACATGCTGGTTTCGGAAAATTCTACCTATGTTTACCGGGTCGTTGCCTATCGCGAGGCCGCGACGGCGCCGGCGCAGGATATTACCTTGACGTTTCCGGATGTTACGCCACCCAACACAGAACTGTTGTACCATCCGCCGTTCCTGACGAGCAGCCAGGATGTCGATTTCATTTTTCGCAGCAGCGAGTCCAGTGGAAAGTTTGAATGCACCCTGGACGATGGAGAAAAACCCTGCAACGCTAATCTTGCCTGCAATGTCAGCGACCCCAGGTGCCGGTCGCGCTATAACGGTCCGCTTGTGGGGCACGGCAAGCACACGTTCACGGTTGTGGCCATTGACGGCGCCGGCAACCGGGATCCGTCGCCGGTGGTATTCAGCTGGGAAGTGGACCGGGTACCGCCGGAAATCGAGTTATTGAGCGTTCCCAATAAGTTCACCAACGACCCCAGCGCGACAATCCAGTTTTCGGTAGACGATCCGGATGCAGAAATATTCTGTTCGTTCAATAACCAGTCCGGTGGCACCTTTGGCGAACAAACCTGCAAGGACCAGATTACGATTGCGACCAATGTCGGATCTGGCAGCTATGACGGCAGCAATAACCTGATGATTCGGGCCGTGGATCGATTGGGATCGGAAAGTTCCGTATCGTATTCCTGGAGCGTCGACCGCAAGCCACCTGATATTTCGTTTACTGCGCCGTGCGGCAGCCAGAACCTGTCGGCGTGCGGCGGGGCGACGATCCAGGATGTGCCGACTCGGAAGGTGCCGCTGGTCGATGTCGATTTCAGTGTCAGTGACGATTCGCCGGGCAGTCTTGCAGCAAGTATTGAATGTGATTTGGATGAATTCAGTGCTTATCCGTCGGGATTTCAGACGTGCCCGATCGCGTCGCCGACTGCACCTGGATCCCATTCTTTTTCCCTGGACACCAGTGC
>JBFJWU010000471.1:0-2816 GCA_041623475.1 bacterium
CCAAGGCATACAACGAACATCTGGGGGAAAAAGTCCGCGCGTTCAGTGAAAAGGCCACCATTGGCTGGTAGGCCCCTGCAACTGCCGGCCCTTCTTCTGTTGTTGGGCATCGCCGGGATCGCCAGCGGTTGCCTGTCCGATGTTGAATGCGGACCAGCTCCGCAATTTGACCAGCCCGACCAGTTGTCACTGATGGCCTGGCCCGGCCGGCCCGGATCCGTGACGATGTCCATGGACGGCGACCACAGATGTTTTTCTACAAGACTCGATGGCGCCGCGGTCGAAGCATCGGTGACGGTCAATCCGGCCGATTCTGACGCGTCGATCCTGATGGTCCGAACGACTGCCGACGCACCGCCGGGCAGCCACAGCGAACGACTGGACCTTCGTTGGGACGGACGGGAAATTGCGAACCTTCCGCTCGTCGCCCGGATCTGGCCCACCCCCAACGCAATGTCAGCCCGCAAGGTTCTCGTCGTCGGCTACGACGGCGCCAGGCCAGACGTTCTGCGGGCAGCGGACACGCCGGTACTGGACGGCCTGTTGCCGGGCTCACGCTATTCGTTTGCGGCGACAACGCAACGGACCTGGAGCACAGTTTCCGGCCCGGGGTGGTCCAGCATCCTGACGGGCGTCGACGTCAACAAACACAATGTCCTGGGCAACGACCCCGACCAGTTCGCGGCGCGGCACACAACGTGGCCCTCATTTATTGCCCGCGCCCACGACTCGGGCCTGACAACCGCGGCCGTGGTCCATTGGATCATGATCTGGACCGAGTTCCTGCTGCCCGAAGGCAAGACAACGTTCGGTGAAACCATCCAGTCCGACAAACTCGTCGCCGACCGCACCGCTGATCTGCTGGAGGACGAGGATTACGACGTGATCTTTGTCCATCTTGACGATCCAGACCACGTGGGGCACGATTCGGGCTACAGCCTGGATAACCCCGAATACGTCAAGGTTCACGCCGACTGCGATGCGTTCCTGGGCGAGATTCTGGACGGCCTGATGTCCCGGTCGACGTTTGTTGACGAACACTGGCTGGTGGCCATGACCACGGACCACGGCGGCATCGGCACCGGGCACAGTGAGCGCAGCGCCGACACCTGGACAATCTGGACCGTCTACGCGTCTCCGGACCTGACTCCGGGCGAAATTCCGACTTCGGGCAACCCCAGTCATCTGGACATCCACCCCACAGTCCTGGACTTTCTTGGCATTGAACCCGTCAACGATCTGGATGGACATTCGCGGCTGCGGTAGCCCGGCAACCCCGGATTTCAGTAAAACATTTGTTTAGTTTCGTACAATATAGGTCTGAAAAAACCGGCCAACCGGCCGGAAACCGGCCCCGTTTCCGTGGGGTATCGGCTTAACCTCCGAGGACAAGAAACGATGAAGAAATCAATCATTGGCCTGGCATCAATAGTGATCGCCGCAGCCAGTTACAGCCTGCTGCCGTCACGTCCCGATGCCGCCCCATCGCCGGCAGACGCTGGATACAACAGGGTCGAACTCAAGATGTTCGACCCTGGCAAAGCCAATGGGCGATTTGTAATCGAGTTCCTGGACGGCAACGACTGGCGGGGCATTGCTGACCTGCCAACCGGACAGTTTCCGCGGCTGGATTCGGTTGAACTGGTGCCGATAGACGGCACAACCGTTCGCGCGGTACGCGTGCGACGACTTGGCGGTGGCTCGGCACAGATTGACCTTTTTGCCGTTCCCGGCTGCCAACTGTCGCCAGCTGGCGTGGACGAACCGGCCAAAGCCGCGGCCAAACTGCGGTCCGCGGACCACGATGTCCTGCCGATCGCAGATTCAATTGTTTTTGCCGCCGAGTGCCGCGAGCTATCGACCATTCAACTGCAGGGACGAATCGAGCCGAAAAAAATCGGCAAGACGCCGTTCGTCTTCCCGACGGCCAACATCGGCCGCAGCTGGCGAGACGGCGGCGAATACTTTCGGTATCAACTGGGATCGAACACGACCCGACCCAGTATCGACGGAACGGTGGCCGAATGGCAGGACCAGGACCCGTTTTTTGTGGACTACTATCCCAGCGGCTCGGGCCACCCCAATGGCCGGACGTATGGCTGGCTGGCCAACGACGGCGAGTACCTGTATGGCGCCATCGACTTCACCCCGGACAATACCATGGACGGCGACAAGGACTACGCCGCACTGCACGTCCGACTGCCGAATCGGACCTTGAAGACCTTCCAGGTCTCAATGCCCGACACGACATACGGCAAACCAGGATTTGCGCCGACCGCCCAGGCCCCCTACCAGCACAAGACGTATGAATTCAAGGTTCCCCTGGCGGAACTTGGGCTGGATTCGGCAGTCGAATCGATTGACGTCGCATTCACCGCCTATGGCACCGCCTGCATTACCGGCGCGTCGGAACCGCACGTCGCCTACGATCCAATCGGCCGCCAGTACATGGCTGCGGTTCAATGGATCCAGTCGCCGTGCGGCGAAACCGACATTGTCGGACTGCTGTTCGACGAAACGGGCGCGCCAACCAGCACGACCTTTCCGATCTCGACCGCGCCGGGCTACCAGAACGGTCCGCGGATCGCCTACAGCTCCGCGACACAACGATTCCTGGTCGTCTGGACCGACCAGCGCAACGGCGATTCCGACATCTATGGCCAGATCGTCAACAGTGACGGGTCACTGTTCGCAACGACTGAGGCTGTCAACGTTGTAATTTCTGCTGACTCAGGCGCAAATGGCCAGTGGGATCCGGATGTCACGTACCTGCCGTCGGTCAACCGTTTTCAGGTCGTCTGGACCGACAACCGCAA
>JBFJWU010000472.1:0-2801 GCA_041623475.1 bacterium
AGGCGGACACTGAAGCCGCCGATTCCGATACCGTCCTGCGCTGGTTGTTTGCATCCGGTTTTTCGACCCGGGACGAGACCACCGAACTGTCCGGGCGGGGCGTCGGGCTGGATGTCGTTGACCGGACGGTACGGTCGCTGGGGGGTACTGTCCGTGTCGAAACCACGATTGGTGAAGGCAGTAAATTCATCCTTTCGGTGCCGATTTCGACCGCGGTTGCGGAACTGCTCCACGTTGATATTGCGGGACACACGATTTCAATTCCCCTGCGGCGAATCGTTGAAACCGGTCGCTACGATCCCGGGGCCGTCAGCGAACCGGCCGGGAACCTGCGTTACCACTGGCGTGACGATGTCATCCCGATGATCGATATGACCGAATTCCTGGGCGGTGGTGGTTCTGAACGCGGCTATGTCGTGATCCTCGAACTGGCGACCGGTGCCCTTTGCGTACCGGTCATCGACTTTGTCGGCAAAAGCCAGGCCGTGCTGCATCCGGTCGGCGACCAGTTGCTCCAGGCGGGGCCGTATTCAGGGGCAACGGTCCTGGGCAGCGGGTTTGTCAGTATGATCCTGGACCCGGACCGGTTGCTGGCGTTCGCGTCCGGCAGGATGGCTGCGTGATGGCCGAAGTTGACCTGTCCAATTGGGGATTGGCCGACGATCTGCTGGATCGAATCGGTGTCGGTGCCGGCGAAGCAAAATACCTGCTGGCCGAGGTCGCGGATGAAGTTGTGGCTGTCCCTGATGCAAAAATCCTGGAAGTAGTGGATCGACCCAAGGTCACACCGTGGCTGGTCGACCGGACGATTGTCGGGGTGTTTGCGCTGCGCGGGGATATCTATACGCTGACGGATCCGATTCGTGCTGGCCAGCGACGGCGAATTGCCATCGTCGCCGCCGTCGAAGGACGCCTGGCTGCCATTGCATGTGATCGAATGGTTGGCGTTGAAACCGTTCCGGACACAGACTGGGAAGATCTTGACCATTCGCGCTATCCCTGGGCGCAGCGCTTCTGGAAACGGGGCCGGCAGGCGACGGTGCTGCTGGACCCCGATTTTTACCTTGACACCATTGATACCGCAATCAAAAAGGAGACAGACGGGTGACAGACCGATTCGCAGGCCTTCGTACTTTTACAGATCGGTTTCAGTCGATCGGTTTTCTCTGGCTGGGGACTGCCCTGGGGGCGGTTGCCGTCACGGCCCTTGCCGTGGCCGCATCGTGGGTTGTCCTGACCGAGGAGAACTCGGTGGAACGGATGCGTACCCACTACCGATCCGTTGCGTTAATCCTTGCAGAGAATTTGCAGTATGCCGTTGGCGTCCAGGATCGAATCATTGTCGATCGGCAACTGGACACGGTGCTGCGCCAGGACACGGATATGGATTGGGTCGGGATCGTTGATGCAAACTTTCGGCCCTGGGCCGAAAAGCGGCGTGACGGCAGTACGGTCACGCTGGAGCACGCTGGCAGCCTGTCCAGTGGCAGCGAAGTTACGAAAATACTCGAGACACCCGAAGGCTGGTACCTGCTGGCACTGGTGGAAATCGAGGGCGCCACGGGCCCGTCCGGTCTGGCGGTCGATGACCTGACATTTGATTCGGATGAAACGGTTGACCTGTTCGCTGACGATCCGATCGAGGAAGATGTTGCCCCGGCCGGTGTCTACCGTCTGGGTGTCCTGATCAACCTGGATCGATCGATCGGCACTGAACTGGAATCGCTGCGATCACAATCGATGGCTGTAACGCTGATCGTGATGGTCATTGTCGCAATCGGCGTCTGGTTAACCGTCCGGCCACGCGCCAGCGCCCTGCAGATGCTGGCCGAGGTCGCGTCCAACATTTCCCAGAACCGGTTCGACCAGGAAGTGCCGGATGTGGCAATGCGGCAAACCGGCGAATCCGGCGAACTGGCCCGGGCGCTGAACGCCGCGGTCACCGTGGTTCGCGATACCTTTTCAGAATTACGCGGCATGGCCGAACGGGTCGCGTCGGGGTCGGACCAGATCCACGAGGTCGCGCGGGAGGTACTGCAAGGATCCCAGGTGCAATCCCAGGCCGCGGACGAAACCTCCTCCAGCATGGAAGAGATCGCTGCCCAGATCATTACTGTTGCGGAAAGCTCGACCCAGCTGGCAGAGCGGGTTGAAGAGGTGTCATCCAGCGTTGAGCAGATGAGCTCGAGCATCGAGGAAGTCAGCCGGATTACGGAACAACAGGCCGTGCAGGTCGAGGAGACAACCGTTACCATCGAGGAAATGGTGTCCAACGTGCGGACCCTCAGCCAGCGACTGGGGGATGTCGCCGGACAGGGCGACGAAGCGCTTGACATCGCAATCCAGGGTCGGGATGCCGTCTCGGAATCGATCCAGCGGTTGCGGGAGTTGTCCGAAAGTATGGAAGCCAGTGCCTCGGCGATCCAGGGATTGACCGAGCGAACGGAAAACATCGGCAAGATTTCAGCCTTGATCCAGGACATTGCGGACCAGACCAACATCCTGGCGTTGAACGCCGCGATCGAAGCCGCCCGGGCCGGCGAGGCTGGCAAGGGGTTTGCCGTTGTTGCGGACGAAGTCCGCCGCCTGGCAGAACGCAGCCTCGAGGCCACGCGCGAAATCTCGCGAGTGGTGTCGGAGGTGCAGACCGAAACCGAGAAAGTATACGAGGTCGCGGTCCAGGGCAGCGCGTCCAGCCGGATTGGCCTGGAATCTGCTGACAACGCGACCGAAGCCATCAACCGGATCCTTAACCATACGCAACAGACCCGCGACCTGCTGCGGGATTCGGATTCGGCCAT
>JBFJWU010000473.1:0-2783 GCA_041623475.1 bacterium
GTCGTTACGATTGTGATGACACTGTTGCTGGTGCCGTTGGAACCAAAATACAAGGTCACGATGTGGACTGTTACGGCAGTTATTACAGTGGCCGGTACCGTACTTTTCTGGATCACGATTTCGCGCGTGCCGTCCAAGGCCACGGGATGGGTCCTGAAAAAAATGAAGTTGACTGACGAAATTACTCACAATCGATTGACCAATCGCAAGCTTGCAATCAGCATGTTTTACAAGCTGGCCGGGCGCGGATTCAAGTTTTTCGAACTTTATCTGATTTTTATCATTATGGGACAGGACCCGACGTTCAAAGATGTCGTATTTGTCGAGGCAATGATCCTTGCCAGTGCGACGCTGTTTTTTGTTGTGCCCCAGGGCCTCGGTGTCAGCGAACTGGGAATCACAGGTGCGTTTGTTCTGCTGGGATATCCCAGCTACCTTGGCGTTACGTACGGGTTGATTCGGCGCGGTCGCGTCGTGTCCTATGCATTGTCCGGTCTGGCCCTGTACGTTGCAGGCAATCTTCCCCAACTGCGATTGCTGGCCAGCCGTCAATTGGCCAGGAAGCAAGGCGGCTGACTGCGCCGATCTTTGGCAGGACCGTCCCGGCGACAACAAACGAAAGAGTATGAATGACGGATATTGAAGCCGATGTTTGCATTGTGGGCAGTGGGTTCGGTGGGACCATGGCGGCGTGGGGTCTTGTACAGGCTGGCTATAACGTGGTACTGGTCGAGCGCGGTGACTGGGTTGGCAGGGGGCCCCACAACTGGGCCCCGGACGGAACCGGCGATACGACGGAATATTACAACCGTGAAAGCCCGATCCGGGTTGTTGCCGGCGGAAATGCGCCGGAAATGGGTGCCTATCATTGCGTTGGCGGACCTTCCAATTTCTACGGTGGCGTTTCACTGCGGTTCCGCGAGGCTGATTTCGTTGCAGATGAGCAGCTTGTTGGGGAATCCGGCGCATTGTGGCCCTTTGCGTATGATGACCTGGCACCGTACTACAACCTGGCAGAGCGCTTGCTGGACGTCGCAGGCGACGACAGTGATCCGGTCCTGCCGAGGCGCAGCGAGCCATATCCGCAGCGTCCGGCCCCGGTTGCCGAAGTCTCGCACGCGATTGCCAATGCCGCTCGAGAAACCGGACTGTCGCCGTTCCGGTTGCCGCTGGCCATCAATTATCGACAGGATGCGCGAACGTGCCAGCTGTGCCCGACGTGCGACACGTACGCGTGTGCGGTATCGGCGAAAAACGACCTGGCGACAGCTGTCCTGCCGGGATTAATCGAGCGGGGGTTAACCCTGCTGGTCAATCACGTCGCGACGCAACTTCAGCAGTCAGGCGGCCGGATTACGGGATTGCGGATTGTCGATCGATTCAGCGGTGACGTTCGAAATGTCCGTGCCGGACGCTATGTCCTGGGAGCCGGTGCCCTTGGTTCGCCGCATCTGGTATTGGCGTCCGGGCTACAGCAGCTTAATCCGGCAGCCGATGCAGTCGGCGCTTACCTGATGAGGCACGTAAATGCGACGGTTTACGGGTTGTATGCGCGGTTGCCGGGATCGCTGGACCAGTTCCACAAACAGTTCGGTATTCACGACTTGTACTTTGGCTCGCCGGATTTTCCTGATCTTGGCAGGAAAATCGGCTCAATCCAGCAGATTCACAGCCCGCCAGTCGAGCTGGTCAAACACTACCTGGGACGTTTCCTGGGAACGCTGGTGTCGCCATTGGCCCGGCGCATGACGGGTTTGCTGGCGATCGCAGAAGACCAACCGAACCGGGAGAACCGAGTCTGGGTCGATTCATCCGATATCGATCAGTTTGGCTTGCCCCGACTGTGCGTTTCGCATACCTATTCAGATCGGGATGATCACGCCCTGGCCGCCCTGACAAAGACTGCAAAGCGGGTTCTGCGACGGTCCGGCGCATGGATCTTCTATACGCACCGGATCAAGACGTTTTCGCACGCGGTTGGCACGCTTCGGATGGGTGATGATGACAGAGCCAACCCTGTCGACAGACAGGGTCGGTTCAGGGGGACTGACAACCTGTTCGTTACGGATGGGAGTATTTTTCCGACGGCCGCGGCCGTGAATCCCAGCCTGACCATCGCGGCGAATGCCTTGCGGATTTCCGAGCTGATCGCCGTCGCGGACCAGAAAACGGTTCCGACTGTATGAAGATTGCAGTCCTTGGTTGCGGGGCCATTGCCGCCAGGCATATTCGCACGATTCGAAAACTTGGCCTCGGTGTATCGTTTGTTG
The DNA here is from genome assembly GCA_041623475.1 of bacterium. Classification (GTDB taxonomy): domain Bacteria; phylum J088; class J088; order J088; family J088; genus JBFJWU01. The sequence goes on from JBFJWU010000473.1 coordinate 2,271, forward strand.
CGGCAAGCAGCGATCCTGTGCGCGCCAGGGAGTTTGCGCAGGTCAACAGGGTCGAAGCCGCCAACAGTTATGACGATGCGGTTGCGTCCAATGACGTCGATATCGCGTTGATAACGTCGACGCCGGACATGCATCTGGGGCACGCGATGATGGCGATTGACAACAACTGCCACGTGATTGTTGAAAAGCCGCCATTTCAAACTGTGCGACAGTTTGATGACGTTTGTGCAGCGGCCACCCAAAAGGGTCGGCAGCTTTTAGTTGCCGAGAATTATTTCTACAGGCCTGTGGTGCCGGTCCTGAGGCAAATCCTGGAATCTGGTGCAATCGGGCGCCCGCTGACGCTGTACGTAAATGCCCAGAAGAAGCAGGTATCAGATGGCGACTGGCGGTCGGATCCGGCGGTGGTCGGCGGCGGGGCGTTGCTGGAGGGCGGGATCCACTGGGTGAACTTCATGCAGTCGATCGGGATGGATGTGAAAACCGTAACCGGAATCGTCGGTGGCGGGGCAA
>JBFJWU010000474.1:0-2776 GCA_041623475.1 bacterium
ACCGTGGCGCTCTGGTTGCCGGCGATATCCTGCAGTTTGACGTATACGGTGCTTTCCTGGCCGCTGACCGGATTGTAATAGTTGACAATTCCGGCAAAGCCCACCATGTCGCTGGCCGGGCTGTCAAAGGTCGGTGTTGTGTCGATAATTGCGTAGGAAATCGGGTTCTCGTCAAAAGAATCCAGATTCAGCTGCAGCCAGGGATCGTTTTCGTAGTACTCGTCGTCGTTGATCTGGACGTAATACAGTTCGGGAGCCGTTCGATCCAGGATAATGGTGTCCTGGGCCGTACTGCTGATGTTCCCGGCTTCGTCGACAAAAACCGCATAGACAACGTGAAAACCATCTTCACCGGGCAGGGTCAGGGTCGCATTGGTAAAGCCACCACCCATCAGGCCGGTGATCGGGTTTTCAAACGTTATGTCATTGGATATGGCATATGCAAATGCGTTGTTTGCGGTCAACGCAACATCCAGTTGGATGTTGTTGGTGTAGCCAAAGCTGCCGTTATTGTCCAGGAAGACCTTGGGATTGGTGGGGCCGACCGTGTCCAGCGTAATGTTATCCACATAGACCGGCGTCTCGTTGCCGGCAAAGTCACGAAACTGGACGTAAACCGTCTTGAAGCCGTCGCCACTGGCCAGGTTCCAGTCCGCAAAACTGGTCGCAGGCTCCCAGAAGTCACCGGCAAAAGCCGCGTTATTGGAAATACGCATTTCGTCGGCATCCCCGGGTCCCAGGTCCAGTTCGACAAAGGCCGAGGTCGTCCATTGAGCGTCGTCGTTAATGACCACCTGTGGCGCAACGGATGTCGGGCTGATCGAGTCCACTGTGATCGTCTGGCTGGTCAACGGCGTACTGTTATTGCCCGCAATATCGCGAATCCGCACCCGCACCGTTGTACTGGCACCCTCACCTGCTGTCACCATATAGTTGAAGCTGGGCGCGAATGGCAGGACATTGTGGGTCAGGAAGTTGTTCTCGGAAACGTGTACTTCCACCAGCGGGTTGTCGTCGTAACCAAACAGCTGGATCTGGATATTGCCAGTCGTCGTATAATCGCCATCGTTGTTAAAGATCGCATCACCCAGCTCTGGCGGCGTCTGGTCAATAATGATCGAATCGCTGCGGGTTTCTGTCCAGTTGCCCGCCAGGTCCGCAAACCGCACATACCAGGTGCTGGTACCGTCGGTGCCTGGTCCCGCCACAGTTGTTACGGCCGCATAGCCAGCGTCGATCTCGGGGCTGGCAAAGTTCTGGTCATCGTCGATCTGCATGCGACTGGCAGAACCCGCGTTCAGGTTGATCGTCAGGACAGATTTCCTGGTGTATTCCTTGCCGCCTTCAATGGCAATGGCCGGACTGCCCAGTGACGGGGCTTCGGTATCCAGGATAATATCGTCGGACTGCACGGCGGTTTCATTGCCGGCCGCATCCCGCCATTTGGCGTAGACCGTCTTTGTGCCGTCACCCGAATTCAGGGTCCAGTCGATTGCATTGGTTACCGTTTGCCACGAGGCACCGGCAAAGCCGACGTTGTTGGCAATGATCATCTGCCCGGCATCCACCGGAAGGTCCAGGTACAGCTGGATGTCGACATCGGTGGTATAGGTATCACCGCCGTTGATCGTAATCCCGGTGCCCGCCGACGGTGCCGTGCCGTCATAAATAATCGTGTCGCTGACCGGTCCGGTGGTATTCAGCGCCGCGTCACGGAATTCCGCGTAAACCGCCTTGTTTCCTTCGCCCGTGGTCAGGCTGAAGCTGTAGGAAGTGCTGTATGCCACCCAGGCCGCGCCGGTCATGTCGGCATTCTCGCTCAGGCGCATTTCGTCAGCGTTCTGGCTGAACAGCGTCAGGTCCACGTCGGCGTCGGTGGTGTACTGGGCGTCGGCATCGATCACAATGTCGGCGGCACCGGGCGCGCCGGTGTCCAAGACAATCGAATCGCTGGAAATCGCGCTCTCGTTACTGACCGCGTCACGGTACTTGACATAAATCACCTTGACGCCGTCGCCGCTGGTGGCTGTGAACACTTTGCTGGTGTTAATCGTCTCCCAGGACTGACCACTGAATGCAGTGTCCTCGCCGACGATCATCTGCACCGCCCCGCCGGTCTGGTTCCCCAGGGTCAGGTTCAGGGTCTGGCTGTTGGTTGTCGCATCGCCATTATTGACAGAAATCGTCGGGGTGCCCGGTGGCGTCTGGTCCAGCGTAATTGATGCTTGCCCGGCGCTGCTGCTGCGTCCGGCCACATCCCTACTGCGGACGAAAACGGTCTTGGCACCGTCGCCACTGGACAGGTTAAAGGTCGTCGAGGTCGTGATTGCAACCCACGGCACACCAGCGAAACCGCTGTTCTCGCTGATCTGCATCTCGATTTCGTCACCGCTGGTGAAACTGAGAGCCAGGTTGACTTCGCGATTACCGGTAGCACCCGCGCCGCCGTTGATCACCACACCCGGCGGATCCGGGTCCGCATTGTCCAGGAACGTCGTTGCCGACACCGGACTGGTGACGTTGGCAGCCGAGTCCCGGAAATTGGCCCAGACCGTATGCGGGCCGGAACTGCTGCCAATTGTAAACACTTTGGACGGCGCGAACGCCTGCCAGGTCGCGTCACTGAAATCGGCCATCTCGCTGATGATCATTTCATCCGCACCAGCAGCGCTCAATTGCAGCGTCAAGCCCTGGACAGTCGTATAGGCGCCCTCCTGGATCGAGATTGACGGGTCCTGTGGTGCAACCGTATCCAGGACCAGGCTGTGGGTCAGGC
>JBFJWU010000475.1:0-2776 GCA_041623475.1 bacterium
AATGTCCAAATGTAGCCGCTGGGCTGGCGCAGGATGCCATTGGCCAGGTCATTGCCGTTTGTAAAGTTGGTAAATGCCGTTCCCGGACCGGCTGCCAATGCTACCGTCTGCGGGTTGGCAAATGGAATCCATCCAGTCGGTGTCGGCATTTGGACAGCACCGGTAATTTGCATCTCGGCCACGTCGCCACTGGCGACAGTGGTCAACTGGACTGGATAAGTAACATTGGTATAGATCGCGCCGCTGTCAAGGAAAACTGCAGACAGCGTGGGCGGGGTACCGTCAAACTGAATTGTGTCGCTGACAGCAATACTGTTGGCTGGATTGCTGGCGTCATAGAAAGTGACCCAGACTGTCTTCAGCCCGTCGCCGGTTGTCAGGGTGACAACCGAACTGCTGGTCATCGACGAAACATAGGGGCTCGAAGTGTCTCCAGAAACAGTGAATGTTATTGCGTCCGCAGCAGCATACAACTGCAAGGCGTTGACCGTTACATTTGTCGTCGCCAATCCGCTGCCGATGGTAATACCAGCCGGTGCGGGTGGGGTGGTGTCGACGACCAGGTTCTTGTTGGCTGCAAGCGAGCCGAATGTGCCCGGCAGTGGCAGTGCCAGGTCGGCCAGGTTGCCTGCCAGGTCCCGGATCAGGGCACCATTGGCCAGCAGGGCGTTGCTGTTTACGTAGTCCAGGTCACTGGAATTGTCGCCGGTCTGGACAACGTACGACCCAACAATACTGGTTACCGTTGTTGTGGCCAGGTTGACGGGGACATCAAATATGCCCGTTTCAAGCGTTACCGACGGCGTGCCGCCGATCACCGTGATCAGTTCGTCGAACTGGATTTCGATCTGGATGGCGGCCATGTCGCCATAGATTCCGTCTGCTGTGGATGATGTCACCCGAAGGACCGCAGGTGGGACGGTATCGAGGGTGAAGGAACTGGTTATTGCCGTGGTATTACCAGCAGCGTCGGTCGGATAAACATATACCGTCACAGTTTTTTCGCCGGTCGGGGAGCCCCCGGGTGTATAAGCCCATGCATCGGTACCCGCAGCGGCAAACAGCTGCTCGCTGGCAGAGGTGAAATCGGCTCCGTCCCACCAGTTGGAGCCATCAAACATACTGATCCGCACGTGGGTTACACCGGTGGGCCAGTCCCCCAGTGGGTCAGAGGCTACGCCCGAGATATACGCCGGAAATGACGACACGTAACTGCTCAGGGCCGGCGTTGTCACCGCCGCCGTCGGACTGACGGTGTCGACATCGATATAGATGTCCGTGGCCTGGCTGGAAAAGTTAAATGCGCCATCAACCCCAAACACGTGCAGGCCATAGCGGCCGTCGCCGTTGTCCAGTCCGTCGAAATTGATGTCCCAGGGGCCGGCGGACACATTGTCCAGATCGATCTCTAATTGTGGTGGCGAGGGTAACGAGTACGGCGCGCCTTGGCCGTCGTAGAGTGTGCCGCCAATCGTCGTTTTCGAAGCATATCCGGTAATGAATCGAATGACGCCACCGACACCGTTGGAAATCGGGTCCGTAACCGTGCCAGCTACGAAAACCGGCGATGTGACGTTTTGTGCAATGCCAGGCCATACGGGTGTCGTTACGTTAGCCCGGTCAGGAGGTGTCAGGTCGACGCTCCAGTCCCAGGATTGTATCGCGCTGACATTGCCCACGTGGTCAATCGTCCGGATATCCAGGTGGTGGGTGCCTTCTGTAAACCCGTCGACTGAAAAGTATTCGATAAACGCATCCGGTTGGCCGGGTTCCCATGTGCCGTAGTTGCGGTTGAACTGGAGGCCGACGGTGTCATCACTGACGTCGATGAAATAGAAAGCGGCAGTCGTCGACGATGAAAAATCCCGTTGCAGCAGGAAGAACGGCTTGCGATAGGCGAGGCCCTCGTCGCCAACTCCGGCGATGTCGCCGAGGTTGGCGCCGACGTAGGCACTGGCATACGGCGTCGCGCCAGACAGTCCATAGCCAACAGCGGTGCCATACGAATCCAGTGCCGTCTGGCTGGTGTCACGGAAGATAACCTGTCCAGTGGTGCCGTCCAGGACAAATACAGCCCCGTCGCCGCCTCCGTAACCGGGCGCGCCTGTCAGGATTTCCGGGATCGCATCGCCGTTCAAGTCGGGTAAGGTTGCCAGGGAACTGCCAAGGCCGATGCCACTGACGAATCCCGTGGTTTTCCACAAGATCTGCGTCAGGTCAGTACCAGACAGCGCATAGATCACGCCCTCGAACGATGCCCCGGCACCGACCGCAAGAATGTCCGGAACATTGTCGCGGTTCAAGTCATTAACGACTTCGAGCGTCCGGCCCAGTTCTTCGTCTGGCAGTCCGTCAAACTGGTCCAGGACCGATGCGTTCGTCGCAGACAACAGATACACCCGGCCGGAATCAGCGCCACCAAAGGTCGCTCCGGGGGCGCCAACGACGAAGTCCCGAAAACCGTCAGAATTCAAGTCGATTGTCCGCGCTACGCTGTAGCCAAATTCAGCGCTTGCCGCGGGTCCGGGAGCGGACCAGACGACCTGCCGGCTGCCAGTGAAGATGAACTTGACCTGGCCAGAGTTGCTACCGTTGTCATCTGCGCCAGGAGCCCCAATAATAATGTCGTCGGCCCCGTCCTGGTCTACGTCCCCAATGTTGGCAACAGCAAGGCCAAAATTGTCGCCACCGGCATCGCCTGGGAATACCCATGTTTCGGTGCCGGTAGCGCCGTCGAGGATATGGAAGGTGCCGGTGCCGCCACCGGCTGGGCGGC
>JBFJWU010000476.1:0-2750 GCA_041623475.1 bacterium
ATCAGCGCCACTGTACTGGCGGCGATCGCAGCGCCGGCGGTGGTCAGCGCCGTCATCTGCCGGGCGTAGTCACGAAATGCGGATTCCTGCTGTGGCGAGACATCCGTATGGCTGACATAGCGCTGAAACAGGTGCCGCAGTCGTTGGGCATCCATCCGCAAAGGTTGGTCGGAAGATCGAATCATTGCCTGACAGCCTACCCGGATGCGGGACGTGCGTCACCCATTTCCTGCCAGCGATGCAGGCGGTAAACTGTCTGCAGGAAAACGACCGGAAACGGGGCAACATTCGTGGGCAGACCAATGGCAAGAATGGCGGTTTCAGTCGCAGTGTTTGTCGCAGTCCTGGCAACGGGCTCGGCGATCGCGCTCGAGACCCTGCCAGGCCAGGCCGGATCGCTGTCCGGCATCAAGCGGATTGATTTGCGAATACTTGGCGGGCAGGCGCTGGATCCATTTGATCCCCAGCGCCTGCAAATGGACTGGCGACGCAAGGTGCAGGCTGTCGGGATTGAAGTAACCGGTGTTGCGGGGGAATTGGCCGAGGGCAGTGATGCCCGGATCGTGGTTCGGATCCGGCCGTCCCAGACCAGGCTCGAAATCCACCGCAGGGCAACACTGGACCGCAAGTCGGACCCTGTTGTTGCAGTTGTGTATGTTTTGGCCAACCACGATGAGTGTGACCCCAACGATGATGCAGTTCACGAGTGCATGTCTGCCCGTGTCGATGATGCCGCCCGGTTGCTGGACAAATTGGTCACTGACCTGGGTACGGCAGCGCAGGCGACTGCTGATTGATCTGTATCAATGTAACTACGGTGGTGCCCGTGGATGATGAGGGAGATGTCCCTCTGACTGGTAAGGTACCGGCGATCCATGACGGCTGAGTTTTTCCAACAGGTCGACACTTGTGTCGATGCAATTATTGACCGGGTAGGCCCCGAATTGCGCGTCGGGGTGCCACTGGGTGCCGGCAAGCCCAATGTGTTGCTTAATGCACTATATGATCGGGTTGCTGCTGATCCGTCTATGTCCCTGACCATTTTTACGGCTTTGACATTGCAGCGGCCCGGTGGTATGAGTCTTCTGGAGCAGCGGTTTTTCGGTCCGTTTGCCGAGCGTGTATTCGGCAATTATCCCGATCTGAACTATGAGGCGGCCCGAACCGGGGCGGGTTTGCCCGATAATATCCGCGTCGTGGAATTCTATTTTCCACCGGGAAAGTTCAAGGATAATCCGTCGGCGCAGTCAAATTACATCAGCTCCAACTACACGCACGTCGCGCGGGACCTTGTTCGTTACGGCGTCAACGTGTTGATGCAACTGGTTGCGGCTCGTGGCACCGGTGATGGGATGGTCCTCAGCCTGGGCAGTAATCCAGATGTTGCCCCTGACGTGATGCGGGATCTGCGCCAGCAGGAACGGATGGGACAGCCGTGCGCATTTGTGGCCCAGACGACTGACGAGATGCCGTTTATGTATGGCGATGCCGAGGTCGGCCCTGACGAGTTTCATTTTGTCCTGGACAACCGCGAACTTGACTACCGCCTGTTCGGTCCGCCCAAGATGCCCGTGACGGACGCGGATCATCTGATCGGTCTGTATGTCAGCTGCCTGATTCGCGACGGAGGCGAACTGCAGGTTGGTATCGGGTCGATTGGTGATGCGGTCGTACACAGCATGCTGTTACGCCATCAGCAAAACAACACCTGGCGGCAGGTCCACGATGCCCTGGGGACCTGGGACAGGTTTCTCCAGGTGATTGAGGACTGTGGCGGACGAGATATTTTCGACAAGGGTTTGTTTGTTGCCTCGGAAATGATGATTGACGGATTCCTGGACCTGATTGATGCCGGCATCGTCAAACGTGAGGTTTACGACGACATTTATCTGCAGCGACTGCTGAACGAGGGCCGAATCACCGAAGACGTAAATCTGGGGACCCTGGACCAGCTGTTACAGGTTCGCGGGATCGGCAACCCGCTGACTCCGTCGGATGTCGAATACCTGAAATTATTCGGGATTCTGCGCGAAGACGTCGTCTGGCAGGATCGAATGTTGCGTCTGCCGGATGGTTCGACAGTGGAATGCGACGTGCTGGACTCGACGGTCCGATCGGAACTTGAACGCAAAGCCCTGGGCGACCGGCTGACCAACGGCGCATTCATGCACGCGGGTTTCTTTTTGGGACCGCAAGCGTTTTACCAACGGCTCAGGGACATGCCCGAATCGGTCCGTCAACGAATTCGAATGCAGTCGGTCCGCAAAGTCAACCAGCTTTTTGGCAATGAGGAACTGGACCTGCTGCACCGAACCGACGCACGAAGTGTCAATACGGCGATGATGCATACGCTGTTGGGCGCCGCCGTATCGGATGCCCTGGCCGATGGCAGGACGATCAGCGGCGTTGGCGGCCAGTACAATTTTGTCGCCATGGCCCACGAATTACCCGGCGGCCGGTCAGTTATCAACCTGCGCAGCGTCCGCGGTGAGGGCGCTGATGCGCAATCGAACATTGTCTGGAATTACGGACATGTGACGATTCCGCGCCACCTGCGCGACATCGTCGTGACCGAATACGGGATCGCAGACTTGCGCGGACGCACCGATGCCGAGGTGGTCCAGCAAATGTTGAGTGTCTGCGATTCCCGCTTCCAGGACGAGTTGCGGCTGCAGGCTGTAAACGCCGGAAAACTGTCGGCCGACTTCCGAATTCCCGAACGACACCGGCAGAACCGGCCAGAGCGGTAC
>JBFJWU010000477.1:0-2746 GCA_041623475.1 bacterium
GAACCGCCGACCTCTACCGTGTCAAGGTAGCGCTCTCCCACTGAGCTACGCGCCTGCGAATTGACAGGATCGAGAAATCGATCCGAATCGCCATTATTACAGAAACGGAAATTTCGGTCCAGAATCAGGCCCCGAAAACAGGCCATCGAACCGACCAGCACCTGGCCACCAGAACACGCTGGTTCCCCGGCTTGACGAATCTCTGAATTGTGTTTGAATCAAACAGCGTTGTTGATGGACCGCAAGGCCATCAGTAGAATGTAGGCTGCTCGTTCCCCGGGCGAGGAACACCCCCTCGGAACCAGCACAGCATCAAGGGGATGGAAACGCACGAACATGGTTCCTGGTTTTAACCATAACGTCATGCACAAGGGCAAATTGTTCCACATCCAGACCGAGGATCGTGGAATGAAAACGCCGGAGATCGTGACGCATTTATTCATCGGTGGCAATATCATCGATTCAAAGCGTACGAGCTACGAAGATATTGCAACGGCCGAGAACCTGGAAGACATCGTCCGCGAGATGATGGAAGAGCAGCACAAGAACATGCTTCGAGATCTGAAAAACGGCAGCTACGACGAACGTATCGGCGGACCACCGAAACCAGCAGCGGCACCCGCTGCAGCGGCGGCGGCCCCTGCAGCCGCACCGGCACCGGCGGCTGCCGATGACGGCGGCAAAAGCCTGGACGAAGTTATCCTGAACTACTTGTCACGCGACTCGTAGCATCATCCTGAACCGGGGCAGACAGAAAAAGACTTATCGATGAGTAAGATCGCAACACGTCAGGCGTACGGCGAAACACTGGCTGAGCTGGGTGCGTCCGATGAACGGATCGTCGTCCTGGATGCCGACCTGAGCGGATCAACCAAGACCGCGATTTTTGGCAAGCAGTTTCCGGACCGGTTCATTAACTTTGGCGTTGCCGAACAGAACATGATTGGGGCGGCGGCGGGACTGGCGCGTCAGGGCAAGATCCCGTTTGCCAGCACGTTCGCGATTTTTGCCACGGGCCGTGCCTTTGAACCGCTGCGGCAACAGATTGCCTATCCGTCACTGAACGCCAAGATTGTCGCCAGTCACGGTGGTGTCACGGTTGGTGAAGACGGTGGGTCGCACCAGTCCATCGAGGACCTGGGTTTGATGCGGGCACTGCCGAACATGACGGTTCTCTGTCCCGCCGATGCAACCGAATGCCGACTGGCGACGCGCGCCATCCTTGAACACGACGGCCCCGTGTACATGCGCACCGGTCGAATGAACGTCCCGGTACTGTTTGATGATTCGTATGAATTCAAACTGGGCAAGGGCAACGTCATTCGCGACGGCAACGACCTGACATTCATTACGACCGGCCTGATGGCTGGGCCGGCCCTTGAAGCTGCCGAGCGACTGGCTGCGGAAAACATCGACGTTCGCGTCATCCAGATGGCGACCATCAAGCCCATCGATGCCGACCTGGTCGAGGAAGCCGCACGACAAACCGGTGCAATCGTCACTGCCGAAGAGCATTCGATTATCGGCGCGCTGGGCAGCGCCGTCTGCGAAGTCACAGCCGAGCGTTGCCCGGTTCCGGTCGAACGGCTCGGAATCCCCGATGTGTTCGGGCGCAGCGGCAAAGGCCAGGAACTGCTGGATTACTTTAATTTGAATGCCGACGGGATGATCGATGCTGCCCGCCGGGCGCTCAGCCGGGTTTGAATGCACCGACTCCGGCTGATGCCGGCCCCCGCCAACAACATCCCCTTGCGCCATGATTGAGTTTTTCCACGTATTCAAGAATTACGGGTCGGACGCACCGGCGCTCCATGATGTCTCGCTGAAAGTCGAAAAAGGCGAATTCGTTTTCCTGACCGGACCCAGCGGGGCCGGTAAAACCACCCTGTTAAAACTTGTGTTTGCTGCAGAACGTCCAACGCGTGGCCAGATCCTGGTTATGGGTCGCAACATTGGCAAGCTGCCGGACCGGCAGATCCCGCCGTTGCGCCGACGAATCGGCGTCGTCTTTCAGGATTTTCGCCTGATCAAAAACAGGACCGTTGCCGAAAACGTTGCGTTTGCGATGGAGGTCACCGGTTACGCTCGCAAGACCATCCGCAAGCGCGTGCCCGCGCTGCTGCGGATGGTCGGACTCAGTCACAAACTGAATACCAACGCCATGAAACTGAGCGGTGGCGAGCAACAGCGCGTCGCCATTGCCAGGGCCGTGGCTCTGGACCCGACGATCCTGCTGGCGGATGAACCCACCGGCAACCTGGACGCTGACCGAACCCGGGAGATCCTGGAACTGTTTCACCTGATCCATGCCCGGGGAACGACAATTGTATTTGCCACTCATGATCCCCAGATCCTGCAGCGTCATAATTTTCGCCGGATACATCTGAAAACCGGTGGACTGATCGACACGGCCCCGGCAACGTGAACCCCCGGTTGCTGGGCTTTGTCTTTCGATCGCTGCGGGCCAGTTTCCGTGGCGAAAAAATGACCCACGTCCTGACGCTGATGACCGTATGCGTCAGCCTGGCACTGGTTGGCGGCGTCTTCCTGGTCCAGCACAACTTGATCGCCTGGGCCGACGCCTGGGCTGGGGAAACGGCAGTTGCGATATTCCTGGACGGCAAAACGAAACCCGAAAAGCGGCGCGAAATCAGTGATTTTGTTGAAAAACAGGCGGGCCTGGCCGACCTGACCTGGACGCCCCCGGACCGGTCCTCGCGGGAACTGGCGGAGATCCTCGGCCTGA
>JBFJWU010000478.1:0-2746 GCA_041623475.1 bacterium
ATAGGAAAACCCTGCAAGGATTCCATCCAATCGAAACGGATAAGCCACCGACAGACGTTGCCGATTTGCGCTGGCAGAAAAAACTTCGCTGCGCTGGTCCAGATTCCGGTTCGGGACCAGGATCGGGATTTGCAATCCCGACGGCGCCGCAAGGTGCAGACCGAACCGCAGGCCACCGCGTGCAGAAATCACATACTGCCGACCGATACCGTCCAGGACGATGCGCATGTCACCGGCCGGATTTCGACTTTGGCACATCGTCTGGCTGGATGTCGTGACTGGTTCCAGGATCAGTTCGTCGATATTGGCGTCCACAGGGACAAACAGATCGTCTTGGTAGAACAAGCCGCCAGTTTCGATCAGGACATTTTCGACATAGTCCGTAATGCGCTCGACATAGCCGATTTCGATTGGACCCGATGGCGCAAAAAATGAAAACGCCGAGACACCAACAGCAAACCCGCCGGGGTCATTACAGGTAATATCTTCAGATTCGCAAGGACATTCGGCGACCCCATTGCCAGGCGTTTTCAGGCACGCCTGGACATCGGGATCTGTGCAGATACATTCGACCGCCCCCGAGCCAACCTGGATGCCATTGCGAACATACAAATCAGAAATGCTGGCCAGTTCCGGCGAGGTACACAGATCCTGGACGTGCTGCCAACGAATGTTGGCTTCGCTACGCTGGTCAAAACCGGATGGCAACCAGCCACGCGTCACCCCCGCGACACGCGACACAGTGTCAGTTACAGTGCAGGACGCTACCGCCGGCGCGCTGGACTGGTCCGGATACGGCAGGATCGCCCGGTTCTGGGCCCATCCCATCACCGCCAGGCGATGATCGCCATCCGCGTCCGCGACTGAAATATCAGCGGAATCGGTAACCGTGACCGAAACCTGTTCGAACACGGCAAACCCGTCCGGATCCGTCTTTTGCTCGATGACCTCGCCGTTCCAGACCACGGCGACCGTCGCACCCTCAACCGGGGTTGACGAAGCCAGGAAAGGACCGGTTGCGACCGTGGACTGATACTCCGGAATAACCACCTGAATGCTCAGGCCCTCTGGTTCCGACCCGATTTTCGTATCGTTCTCGCATGCGGGCAGCACAAGCAGCAGCACGCCGGCAAACCGCGCCAATGTCATGGACCGGGCACCGCCTGCGAACCGGGATCCGTTGTTGGCACAGAATGTGTCGCCGCACCTTGCGCCGGCGCTGGCGACGGGGCAGCAGCAGAACCATCGACAATTGTCGCCGGCAAGTCGCCAGGCATCCGCCAGAACTGCCCGGACATCAGAAACAGAACAGGATCCAGGTATCCCGACAGTCCGTCGCCAGGCAAAGACGGCGTCCTGGCCCACGTTACAATCTTTTCGGTCGTGTCCGACAGGACGCTGCGCAAAGGAATTGTCCAGGTAACGGTCGACCAGTCCAGGCTGGATGCATTGGTATTAATGACTTTGCCGGGCAGCTCAGCCGTCAGTTTCAGGGTCCGGCCTTTTAGCAACATATGTGCAAGCGGATTGACACTGGCAACGTTGTCCTGCATTAACATCTGCGGGCCTGACGTATCCTTGTGGATCACAAACTGAAAATATCGGCTGTCCCCCCACGGGTAATATCCAAACCAGACGTGGTCAAACGCAATATCATCGATATCATCGAATGCCAGTTTGTAAGTCACAACTCGCAGGTTTTCAAATCTCGCACCAGGATTCAGTTCCCGCAGGTTGACGCTGGACGACACGACACGGACGCCGTCCAGCTTCGCGGCCATCGCCTTGATGTCCGACTCTGTCAGCGGCAATAATTCGTTAGTCGATAATTCGGCAAACTCGCCGTTGATCATCTCTTCGACAACGGCATACGACACCGTCATCGTGCCGCCGCCGTCGGCACGCAATTGTGTGTGGATCTCGATATCAATGCATGCCTGCGACAAACAGGCCACCATTAACCCGACAATTAACATCCTCAGCTTCATAAACACCATCTTACCGCAGTGGCACCGTAAAAATCGTCCTTTTTCTGTAGCAGCGAACGAGTGCCACAAGGCGGTTAGTTGGTTGCTGCGTACAATGTCGCATTGAAAGGCGGCACATTTGATCCCAGCAGCGTGGCAGCAGAATCGGCAACAACTTTTTCCGGTGACACGGGATCTGGTTTACCTGGACCACGCAGGCGTTGCCCCGCTTTGTGGCCCCGCTGCCGATGCGATTCGCCAGGTCGCAGGACAGTTTTCTGCAGCAGGCGCGGTCGGGTATGACCGATGGACCAGGCTCGAGACCGAGACCCGCTTTGATGTCGGCAGGTTGCTGGGATCCACGCCCCGTCACGTTGCCTGGATTCCGAATACCGGCAGCGGCCTGTCTTTTGCAGCTCAGGGGATCGATTGGCAGCCCGGCGACGTCGTCATCCTGGCCAGGGACGAATTTCCCGCCAACGTCTACCCTTGGCTGGCACTGGCCAGTCGCGGCGTCAAAACCATCTTCTGGGACCTGGGCACCGACAATAATCAGGCCTTGGCTAAACTGGACGTCTTGCTGGACGAACACCCGACCTGCCGAGTGGTTGCATACAGCTGGGTCCAGTACCACACGGGCCGCGTACTGCCGGTTGCGCAGGTCGGCCAACGCACCCGGGACCGCGACATCCTCTCGATCTGTGACGGCATCCAGGGTCTGGGTGTCATCCCGTTCGACTTCAATGCCTGGAATGTCGACGTGGTCGCCGCCGACGGCC
>JBFJWU010000479.1:0-2745 GCA_041623475.1 bacterium
AGGCCGGCCTTCTCGAGGGCGCGGATGCCGGCAATGGTTGTGCCACCGGGGCTGGTCACCGCATCCTTCAGGTCACTCGGATCCCATTCAAGGCTGGAAATCTGTTCCGCCGAACCCTTGACGGTTTGCAGCGCCAGGCGTCGGGCCGACACCCTGGGCAGCCCCGCGCGGACACCGGCATCTTCCAGAGCCTCGATAAACACAGCAACAAATGCGGGGCCACTACCCGACAAACCAGTCACTGCGTGCATTAACTCCTCGCGATCGACCCAGATTGAATCGCCGATCGGCTTCATCAGTGCGTCGACCCTGGCAACCGTCCTGGCGTCCGGGTCGTCCGCATAGATCCCTGAAGCGCCCTGTCCAACAATCCCCGGCTGGTTGGGCATTACCCGGACCCAGGTTGCGGATTCGCAAATCTGACGCAGGGCCGACAGTTTCACGCCGGCGGCAATTGAAATGACCAGTCGATCCGAAAGGACCGCGTGATGCGGGGCCAGGACGGCATCAAGAATCTGCGGTTTGACGGCGACGACGACTATGTCTGCCGGCGGCGCGCTGCCAGGATCAGCAACCGCTGACGCACCCAGGGCAGCCAGATCCGTCCGAACGGATTGATCGGGATCGCTAACGGTGATTTGAGCGGGATCAAGGACGCCGGCGTTGATCCAGGCGCGAATCATTCCACCACCCATTTTCCCGCCGCCGATGACAAGGATATTGGTCTTTGAATCAACTGTCATTGTTGTTCCGTATTCCCATCTGAACTGACATTATACGAAAGCCCGGGACGGCTCCCGATCCCGAAAAATCAAGGTCGCGGACCAAACAGTGCTTCGCCGACCCTGATGCACGTCGATCCTTCCTGAATGGCAACGTCGAAGTCGCCACTCATTCCCATGCTTAATTCACAGGATGTTCGACCCGTAATCCTTTTGAACTCCCCGGCCAGTTCGAACATTGCGGCGTACCATCTGCGCGCATCTTCGGGATTGTCACTATGCGGCGGAATGGTCATCAATCCACAAATGTTGGCCCATTTGTATTCCATCACTGTGTCCAGAAAGGATGGCAAGTGGCGCGGTTCAATCCCTGACTTCTGGGACTCTTCCCCGATATTGATCTGGACCAGGAAACAGGTATCGGAACAGTCGTGGGTTCTCTGAAACCGTTCCAGCTCCGAGGCCCGTGACAATGTGTGGACCCATAGATTCTCCGTGGGCAGTTTGGGTACGATGCGACGCTGGATCGGACCAATCAGGTGCCAGGTCACGCCCGAAACGACGTTGCCGCGGGCCTTGCGTGCCAGTTCCGAGCCATAATTTTCGCCAAGGTCAAACAGGCCGGCACTGGTCGCGGCCAGCGTCAGTTGATCCGGGAATCGTTTTGTTACGCCGATCAGGCGAATATCCGAGGCCGACCGACCGCTGGACCTGGCAGCATCGGCGATTCTGGTGCGGACGCTCTGCATTCGTTCAGTAATAACATCCGGGTCAAGGTTTTCGAGGTCTGGCATTGAATTTCCGCTGATAATGGGTTATTGTTACCACGACTTGGCACTGGGTACTGTTTTTGAAAATCTGGTTTTTTCGACGTGAGCGACGCCGACAAATCTGCAGACTCCAATAATCCGGAGTCTGACAATGCCATGCTGGATCGAATTGCTTCAGTTGGCAAATCCCTGACCAGCACTCTGAATCTGCCAGAAGTGCAAAATGCGCTCGTGCGCGAAGTCGAGGCCAACTTTCAACCGGGACACTGGGCCCTGTTACTGGTCGATGAAGATCGAAAGAAACTTCGGTTCGAAGTAGCTGTTGGCCAGGGAATGGAAGCGCTGCAGGGTACCTGGATGGATCTGCACGCAGGTCTGGCGGGGTCGGCTTTTTCGTCCGAAGGAGTCATTTACACGCCTGACTCAGCTGATCTTTCAGACCTGCCAGACCTTCCGAACGGTGTGTCGGCCAGGAACGGGGTTGCGGTTCGGCTGCATGCTGCCGGACGAACGTCCGGGGTCTTGACATTGTTTAACCTGCCAGTCAGCGATGGGAATTTTGGTGCTGCGGACCAGCGCCTGCTTGGCGCACTTGCCGATTTTGCGGGCATCGCAATCGATAATGCGTTGACGGTCCATCGTATTCGGGAGTTGACAGTCACTGACGACGTGACGTCGTTATATAACGCCAGGTACTTGCAACAGGCACTGGACCAAGAGTACAAACGCAGTCGTCGGTACAAAACACCGACCAGCGTTATCTTTATTGACCTGGACTATTTCAAAACCGTAAATGACAATTATGGCCATCTCGTTGGCAGTTCAGTGCTGCGGGAAACGGCAGAGATCTTGCGGGAAAACCTGAGGGCGACCGACATTCCCACTCGTTATGGTGGTGACGAATTCGTGATCATCCTGCCAGAAACGCCCCAGGAAGATGCGATGCTGGTTGCACGGCGGTGCCTGGAATCAATGCACGAACACACCTTTGGGGTTGCGGAAGGACATCCTTGCCAGATATCTGCCAGTTTTGGCCTGGCGACGTTGCCGGATGACACGAACGACCCGATGGAGTTGATTCGCCTTGCTGACCAGGCTATGTACTATGTCAAAGAGCACGGTCGTGATGCGATTGCGACCGCATCCGAGATTTCCCAACAGTCTGTGTAGTCGACCCCGGTAATTCGGAAACGACAGGTAGGTGACTACAGCGTTTCCGGTTCCAAATCACCAGCCAGCAATCGGGGCAACAG